>DFYV01000163.1 GCA_002383425.1 Bacteroidales bacterium UBA4073
CGATTAAAACTTTGTAAAATATTGATTTTCAGCCATGGGTCAGGAGTTCTGAATCTATACCTCTTTGAGCAACAGATTGCTTCGTCGTGCCTCCTCGCAGTGACGCTTTTGCTTTTGGCCTTTTTTGACTGAACTCATAGATGAAAATTACATCAACTTATCTTGCGATGAAAATTTTATAAAATATTGATATTCAAGCATGGGTAAGAAGCCCTGAAATTATTGTCCTAACAATTTACTCATATTGAAGTATGTATGGTTCCTTCACCCTAAACTGCTCGAAACGCCTTTGGCTCTCGGTTGAAAAAAGCCAGTACGCAACATCGGCATCGGCTGGTACCTTGGGGTAATACCCAAGTCGAAACAGAAAAGTTGGGAAAATCAAACTTTCATTCTTTAACCTAAGTCCTACGCCAAATCCGCTATAAAGTGTATTTTCGAAAACCAGCTCATTGGACTGTCCAACTAAACCAAAATCGGCAAAAACAAATACTGCGGGTCGAAAACCATAGATATAATGCGGGGAATAAATCATAGTTTCAAAATTAAACATCATACGGGTTTGCCCGCAAAGGCTTGGGCTTCGTAAACCACGCACACCATAGTTGTTACTCAGAACAATATACTCACGTTCTCCTTCGAAACGGGCTGCACCACGAGTATAATCGTATCTTACAAAGGTACGAATATCGTTACGACCCACATGGTGCAGATTAGAAAAGTACTGTGCCCGAATGTTAACAACAGCCTGCTCAATCCTAGGGCCTTCAGCAAGATAGCCTCCCATACGGGACGAAAGGAATAAGTACCCCAATGGAGTTATCTCAGCTGCTGAAAACTCACCACCAATCAAAAAGCGCCGCTGAAAAGAACTCTGCTGAACCCCACTTGTCATCTGAATTTTAAAGCCAACCGGAATATCTTCGGTATTCCCAAAACCATAGTACAAGCTGGAACGATATATGTTTTGGTTTGATAATCCCAGCGAAACAACATAATTTTCAGAAGAATGGAAATAGGGATTCAAGTACATGGAAACCGGTAACGCTTTAAGATAATCCTCGCGATTATACCTTAATGCTATAACAAGATTAAAAGGAGCTCGGGTTGCCGACCGTCGGCTAACCCGTATTGAACGCCCAATCCACCAATCCTGCGACTTATAGCTGGTTTGAATTATTGAATCGTTTGTGAAGATTTTGTAGGGTTCATCAGACTTTATAAGTTCAATTCCACCGGCGTACTTGGTTTTGGATGCAAAAAAATCACGGTTGAGCTTCATCGCGTATGTTTCGTAGGCATGTCCTTTCCTAATATAAAGATTGCTTGAAATGTACGAACCAAAATAGTTTGGGATGTAAAATTCGCCCTGATAGGCCCATTTGTCGGCAAAGGTTCTATCATAATAGGCAATTGCATTAGCCTTTACCCCTAAACCGGCAAAATTCTTTTCCGATAAAGTGAATTTCATGTTTTCAGAAGAGTTTAATTGTGCTCCAGCCGACAATGTCCACTTGTCCTTAGTAATTACACAAACATTAACCTGACTGGTATCGGTTAAGGTTTCAACCATAATGTTTACATCCTCAAAGTAGTTGCTTTGACGCAGAAGATGCTCTGTTTCAGCAAAATCAAATGGAACAATTTTATCGCCCTCCCTGAAAAGCAGCATGTTCCAAACAATTCTTTTCCAGGTTTTCACATGTAGGCTATTCCCAATCCTTTCAATTCCTTTTTCAGGGGTGATAGTGGTATCGTAAACCGAGAAGCCAAATACGTTAAAACGGATAATGCTTACCTGCGCAATTGTTTTTCCTTCGAATTTAAGGAATCGTTTAACGGCCTCCTCATTGGTTAAAGGAGCCTTTTTAGTACCCTGTCGCCCAAACCATTTGTACATGGTTTTTGAAAGTTTATCATCTTTCTTTTCGGTGCTATCAGGAATAGTAGTGCCGCTGATAGTTTGCCCTAAAGATGAAGGGGCATAAAACCCGTATAAAGAAAAATAAACCATCATTACAAGGGCAATGATGGTTTTATTCGGAGTTATTCCAATTAATTCACCTTCTGCCATTTAGGAAAATGTTTTCCTTATTCTATTCTTTGGCAAATTTCTTGGCGTTGATTTCTACCTTTAAAATGAAGAAGAAATTTTGATCATCAAGTTGAAGGAACTGGTAGTTAAGAGGCTCACCTGTTTTACGGGCAATGTCAATTAGTCCTAAACCCGCACCGCCCTTGTCGGAAAGATTCCCTTCGCGTATCTGACGTTTATACATTTCCTTAAGCTCATCAACTGTTGCATTATTTACGGTGATCAAGGCATTCTCCAGGTTATCTTTGTGTTTTCGGGCTACCTTATTGGATGTAATTACGTAGTAAGTATCGTGTTTTTTCCCAATAATAAACAAACCCTTACCGATATTACGTTCCTGAATTTCGTCGGAATGTTTATTCATATTTTGAAGGGTTTCAACCATAACGTGGTAAACCTTTCGCTGCACCGAGCGCTCCTCGCTATTCTTTTCCATATCCGATTCGGCCATAGAGGTAAACATCTTCGTGATTTCATGGCTAAATTCACCCAGGTAAACCAGGGAGAACCCGTTGTCAATCATTTCATCGTAAATATTTGAGACCGATTTGATGAAATTAAACGTTAGATTCATACGGTTAATGGTTTGGTATTACCTTCAAAAATAGAGTAAAAATGGTATGAAAGCAAACCTCCCGACCAAAATTTCAGCTTACAGGCCAAGCAATTCTTTTCCCTGTATACACCTTATATCACGGGGAATATTGGCCTCTGCAACCCTATTTAGGTCAGCTTGAAGTTCATCGGTAATGAATCCTTTTTCATCGAAAAGCTTTTTTACGCCAGCATAGTCCCCATTACCCTGAAGGGTTAGAATATCTTTGGCAAGTGAATTCATGGCCTCAGTCATCCTATCAAAATTAATGCGATAGGTTCCGGTTTCGGGAATACGTTCAAAGGCACCACGTTCCTTAAGATAGTTGAAACAAACCATGTTAGCTTTACCATGCGACGATGCTGCACCAAATCGAACCGAACGGAAAATACCGGCAACAAAAGTGACGTAGTTATCCATCATGTCCTTTTCGGGTAGTTCACCCATTTGGGCAAGTTGCGAAACTATGTAAAGGCCAAGAATATCGGCTTTACCTTCTTCAAGAGCAGAATGTTGCTCCTTTAAGGCCTCGCGAACGGTTCCCTTACCGCTCACAAGATTTTTAATACCTAAACCATGTCCAGCCTCATGAAACATCACATTCTCAAAAAAAGCATCGAACTTAATGTGTTCGCGTTGATCTTCGGCAATAAGCATGTTTCCGATTGGCAGTAATATTTTATCAAATTTGGCCTTCATGGCATTTTTAAGCTGAAGCTTACGGCTACCCTTTTCAAGATGTACCCGCGGGTCGTTTGGTAGGTTGATGGCAATGGTTTTACTGCCCGCATTGCAATCGCCAGCGTAATAGGCAACTTCGTAAACTCCCAAATCAGAATCGATTCCAGGTTTTTCCTTTTTGTATTCAGGATCAACAGGCAAGCTTTCCTGAAGTTTTGGAAGTAAGGCTGCAAAACGGTTTATCCTTTGGGTCCATTCCATATCTTTTATGAGGATATACGCCTCATAAGCTGCCTTGTAGTTGAACAGGGCATCTTCGTAATTTTCAATTGGGCCAACAACAAAATCTATCCTATTGTTTTTCATATCCATCCATGCCAAATCGCTCGCATAGTAATCGTCCGATTGCAGGGCATCGGCACGAAGGGTTAAATATTTTTTAAGACCCTCATCCTCGGCAAGTTCAGCAGCTTTACGAAGCAAATCGGCTGCTTTATCAATTTTATCTTTATAGGCAATGTGGTAAGGAATCGATTCCAACTTCCCCTCGGCATTACGCACAATTATGGTGTAAAGACTCGATTTATCGGGAGCATTGAAGGCATCGAACTCCTCGCGGGTCATATCCTTCGGATAAAAATTTGCCCCCAGCGGTTTTTCACCATAACCATCAACAAAAGGCTTGTTATCATTAAGCCTTTCCCACGGACCATAGTTAATCATCACAAACTCGCGGGTTGCATCATCCGCTATCTTGCTTAATAATTCCTCCTTGTTACCATAGGCCTGGATCCAGTATAGTTCATCCATGATTTCAGCCACATCGAAAAGGATTGGTAACATCTGCTTCTCCTTATCGGAAAGGTTGATTATATCGACCCTTAGCTCAACCGGGGCAAATTCATTAACTTTTGTCTGCATATCGGACACCTGTGTTTTTTTGGTGTTACAACCAAAAACTGTTAGTATAGCAACAGCGGCTAACAGAAACGATTTTCTTTTCATACCTATGTTGTTGGTTTTAGTTATTGTTCTTTCTCCTCCAAAACGTCGTCGGAATTAAACCTGAAACCCAAGCGCTTACCGGTTTGCAACCTGGCATTCTCAATTTTAGTGTTTAGCTGAACAACCGATGCAATTTTGACAACATCGTAAGGTGGAACAAGCAAATCGAATTCCATGGCATACATTATGGCCGTTTCAATAATTGCCCTCAACGCTTTTTTATCGATAACAGCAGTACCAAAATTATTGTAAAGGAATCCCATTTGACGTTTGCCTTCAACAAAGTAATGGTTTTCCCTGTTAATAAAAATACGCCCAATAAGATACCCAAGGTCATCGAGCCTATTGTACTTAAACGAATCGGCTAAGAAGTTATAGATGTAAATAATACCACAATATGAGTTAAGTACATTATCGGAAACATACGATAGTTTCCAGATGCTATGGTCCCGGTCAAACTCAAAAACGTTGGTGTGCATGCTAAAAATAAGTAAATCGCCAGCCACTTTTAGTTCCGCCTCGTACTGTCCCTGATCGTTGTACTCAAGCCTAACCCTTTTATCGTAACCTTTTAGCTTATCATTGTAATCCTCCTCAATTTCCTTTAAAACCTCTTTGATAATTCTAAAAACTTCAAGGGTATTATCGTAAATTTTCTGCTTAACAACGGCCTTTTCCGACAGTAAGTTTTGAATTTTTTGCTGGGTGCTTGGATTTTCCATGATTTAAAAAATAAAGTTTAAGAAATTCAAATATAGATAAAAAATGGTTCTACCACAAATTTAATGATAGTTTGCAATTTGTTTATATGTCCAAAATATAGTTTATATGTAGTTAAAATATAGTTTAGGGGGTGTAATAGAATAACTTATCTATCTTATTAATATAATTGATTGATTAATAGAAAGAAACAAATATTATTTGTAAAACATGTTTTATTACACCCCCTTAACGTAGTTTATATGTTGTATTTTAGTTTTCAGAAAATGAACGATATTTCAATAACATTTTAACCACATTTAAACAATATTTATACCACATTTAAACCACATTTATAACTATATTTAAACAATGTTTTATA
>DFYV01000184.1 GCA_002383425.1 Bacteroidales bacterium UBA4073
CCATCGTGCTATCTCTCAATCATGCGTATTTTTGTTTCTCATACAATGAAAGAGACTTTTCGGAGGTGACTCATCCTTTAACCTTTAACTTTGAACCTCGAACCTTGAACCTTGAACCTTGAACCTTGAACCTTGAACCTTGAACCTCGAACCTCGAACCTCGAACCTCGAACCTTGAACCTTGAACCTTGAACCTTGAACCTTGAACCTCGAACCTTGAACCTTTATCCTTTAACCTTTAACCTTTATGGATCGGAACTACTGCTGTATGGTTAGCTGATTTTTGTATTCGTAATAAAGTGTTCGGACAATACCATCGGAGATTCCTATGGTGGGTACAATGACCTCATTAGCACCCGACCATTTCATCACTTTAAGGTATATTTTAGTGGCGGGTATAATTACATCGGCCCGGTCGGGATTCAAACCCAAACTTTTAATGCGCTCTTCAACCGAATAGTAACCTATGAATTTGTAAAGTTCCTTTATTTCATCATAGGTAAGCACTTCGCCATTGGTTTTCATGGCAAGCTTATAAAGCTTATTGATATTACCACCCGAACCAATAATTTTGGGTTTTCGCTTTTTGATATTCAAACTTTTAACCCATTGCTTTATCTCCTCAAAGTTGGATTTATCAACCTTGCCCTTAAGCATTCTGATTGTACCTATATCGAACGAAAAAGAAGTTTGTATTTTCCCCTGGTCAAAAAGGGTAATCTCAGTACTACCGCCACCAACATCGACATAGATGTAGGGAGAAGTACCGTTGAGAGTTTCAACAATTCCGTTGGCATAAATTATTTCGGCTTCCTTTTTGCCATCAATAACCTCAATCTGTATTCCGGTTTTTTCTCTAACCATATCCACCAACTCGCTGGCATTTGAGCTCTCACGCATAGCCGATGTGGCGCAAACTCTGAATGCGACCACCTCCTCAACCTCCATCAGGTTTTTATAGGCAATCATGATTTTGAGCAACTTTTGAGCTCTGGGCTGCGAAATGTAACCAATACTAAAGGCATCTTCACCAAGCCTAAGGGGCATGCGTACCAGCAATGATTTACGAAAAACCACGCTAAGGCCATCTTCAATCACGTTGGTTAATAGCAAGCGTGCGGCATTTGAACCAATATCAATAGCAGCAAATTTCAGTATATTCATTATTCACCTATGTTATTTCTGCTCCTTTGCCTGATAGTACCTGTAAAGTTCTATCTGGGAACGGAATTCTGGTTCATTCTCCTTGCGAGGCTTGAATTCATTACAACCGCCATGGTTTACCAGTCGTGCTTTCACATTATCGCGTAAAGCATAGTCAACCACAGTTTTCATTTCCTCAATAAGAGGCTTACTGTAAATGGGTGTGGCCACCTCAACCCGGTAATCGAGGTTACGGGTCATCCAGTCAGCCGAAGAGATGTAACAAACCTCGTCGCCCCCATTGGCAAAAATGAATATGCGCGAGTGCTCAAGGAATCGGTCAACTATTCCATACACCTCAATACTGTCGCTTACCCCTTTTACTCCAGGAACCAACGCACAGGTTCCCCGAACCACCAGCTTTATTTTAACCCCGGCTCTACTGGCTTGATAGAGTTTTTTTATCATCTCCTCATCAACCAGATTATTGATTTTAGCATACAGGTAAGCCGGAAGCCCTTTCCCTGCATTTTCAATTTCAGTATCGATTAAGGAATATAAACGCCTGCGCATGTTAAAGGGTGCAACCAGTAAGTGTTTGTAACTAAATGTTTTATAGTTTGTTTCAAGAAAAATTAAAACCTTTTTTATTTCAGAATTTATTCTTGAATCGGCAGTGAAAAGGTTAACATCGGTATAAACGTTGGCATTTCCTTCATGGAAGTTGCCAGTGCTCACCACCGCATACATTTGCACTCTCTTCTTTTCCTGCCGGGTAATAAGGGTCATTTTGCTATGCACCTTTAACCCTGGGACTCCAAATATCACTTTAATCCCAGCCTCCTGCATTTGTTTGGACCAGTAAATGTTGGCGTTCTCATCGAAACGGGCTTGCAGCTCAACAATAGCAGTAACCCTTTTACCATTATGAGCAGCATTGATTAGGGCATGCACCACGCGCGATTCAGTGGCAACCCTGTACAGGGTAATATAAATTGATTTAACGGCTGGATCCAGGGCAGCTTCACGCAGTAACCGTATGTAATACTGAAAGTTGTGAAACGGGTAGTGAAGCATGAAATCGTGGTCGGACATAACATCCATTATCCGAGTAGCTTCATCCAATTCTTTTACACTTACTGGCTCAAGCGGGGAATTGACCAGATGTTTACGCCCCAAGCTTGGAAAACGAATGAAATCCTTGAAGTTATGGTAGCGGCCACCAGGTATAACATAGTCATCCTCGTCGAGGTTTAGCCCTTTGACAATGAATTTGAGTAAATCGGAAGGTATCTGCTCGTCGTAAACCAACCTGACCGGTTGGCCACGTTTCCTATTTTTTACACCCTTTGAAATTTTTTCCAACAAGCTCTCCGATATATCGTTGTCAACATCGAGCTCTGCATCACGGGTAATCTTAACGGTGTATGCCTCAAACCTATCGTAGGGTAATATTTTGAATACCTCAGATAGGCAAAGCCTTATCACATCATCGAGCAGGATAATAAAATTTGTATCGCCTTCGTTGGGTAGCAGGATAAACCTACTAACAAACCTTGTAGGAATTTCGATAAGCGCAAACTCTTTCACATTTGGCTTTTGGCTATTGGTTAGCTTAACCGCAAAGTATATTGACTGATCGATTAGCTCAGGGAATTTATTATTTCTTTTCAGTATAACAGGTGCCACAAATTCCGAAATATGGTCGTCGAAGTAGCTGGTTAGATACTCAATTTGACCTGGTGATAGCTGGGTTTCGTTTAACAGATGGATATTCTCTTTTTTAAGCAGATCGATAATATTCTGAAAGACAGTATCGAAATTTTTCTGGTAATCGATATTTATACGCTGAATTTTCTCGAGGATTTTTCGGGGATTATCGCCCATAAACTTTCTGGCTCCCTTTTCCACCACAAGTAATCGGCGAAGTGTGGCAACCCTGACACGGAAAAATTCATCGAGGTTGTTAGAGAAAATTCCCAGGAAACGAAGACGTTCAATTAATGGCACCGAGGAGTCTTCGGCTTCCTGCAAAACCCTACCGTTAAATGCCAGCCAGCTTAACTCACGGTTAACTAAAGGTAATTTTTTTTGAACCATGCATGTATAAAAAATATGTTGACAATATTAGCGTAATAACGCTTTAAAAGGTTAAACGTAGATGTTAAGAAATTGTTAAACATCCCCCTCGAAACTCGTGAAAGCCGAACTTACCCTATCGGCTGAAATTTCATCCCACCGGTTAATGTCAAACTCAATGCCAACAAGCCCTGATGTGGGAAGTTCATGAAAACTATTGGCTAAAAATCGGTTTACCAGGTAGGTTAGGGTTGGGTTATGCCCAACCACCATAACGCATTGGTAATCATCGGATAACGATTTAATGAGATCGATTAATTCCTTCTCGTCGGCCTGATACACCATTGGTTCAATCTGAATACGTTGGGGAGGGAAACCGATAGTTTCGGCAAAAAGGATAGCTGTATGCACTGCACGATTAGCCGAACTTGTAATTATAAGGTCTATTCCCTGTAACTTAGAAGCCAAACGCATAGCGGTATTTACAATATCACTTATACCTTTTGCCTTCAAAGCTCTATCCTTGTCGCTTTTATCGGCCTCGCTCCACGACGACTTGGCGTGTCGGAGTATAAACAACCTTTTTGCCATTTCTGTGAAATTTTAAAGTAAATCGCTGGCCAGCTCTGCCAGGTAGCTGCGCTCCCCTTTAACAAGATTGATGTGGGCAAATATCTCCTGCCCATGCATTCTATCGCTTAAATAGGTTAACCCATTCGATTTCATATCGAGGTAAGGATGATCGATTTGGTGGATGTCGCCAGTAAAAACGAACTTGGTTCCTTCGCCTGCGCGTGTTATGATGGTTTTAATCTCGTGGGGTGTAAGGTTCTGAGCTTCATCAACTATGAAAAAAACATTCGATAGGCTTCGACCTCTGATATATGCCAGCGGAGTTATAACCAGCTTATCGGCTCGTTGCATCTCCTCTATATGCATGTAATCCTTACTTGTTGGTTTAAACCTATTTTTTATTACCCCGAGGTTATCGAACAGGGGCTGCATGTAAGGGCCAATCTTTTCGTCAACATCACCGGGCAAAAAGCCGATGTCCTTATTGGATAGGGCAACAATTGGGCGTGCCAGAAGAACTTGATCGAATTGCTCTTCCTGTTGGAGCGCAGCGGCAAGGGCAAGAAGTGTTTTTCCTGTACCAGCCTTACCTGTTAATGCAACCAACTGTATTTCAGGCCGGAGCAGCGCATCCAAAGCAAAAGTTTGCTCAGCATTTCGGGGTTCAATGCCGTAAGCTCGAACCTTTTCCACACGGTCCAATGTTTCGGTTGCCTTATCGTAGTGGGCTAAAGCACTCGATTTATTCCCTTTTATAATGAAATACTGGTTGGCGTATGGTTTTAGCTTCAACTCCTTGGCGGTAAGCGTTTCCTCAGTGGTATAAAGTTTCTGGATAAGTGAGTCGTTTACCTTTTCTATCACCTCAATTTCCTTTTTCAGGCTATCGATATCTTCAACCTTATCGTTAAGGTAATCCTGGGCTATAATTCTCAGCGATTTGGCCTTCATCCTCAGGTTGATATCCTTGGTTACCAGGATTACTGGTTTTTCGGGGTTTTGCTTAACCAGATGAGCGGTGATAGCCAAAATCCTGTGATCGGGTGTAAACTCCGAAAACGACTCCTTCATTTCCGGTGGGATGGGCTTTCCTGTTTCTATTCGTAACTTCCCAAGGTTTTTCCCTAAAGGGAGGCCACCGTTAAACAGCTTATCGCCTGCAATTTTATCCAACTCTCTTACAAATTCCCGGGCATGGTAGTTTACCATTTCATTTCCTTTCTTGAAATGATCCAACTCCTCAAGAACTACAATGGGTATAACAACATCGTTATCCTGAAATTTATACAAACACTGATAATCGTGGAGAATAACATTGGTGTCGATCACGAAAATTTTATTCGATTTACTCTTTGCCATGGGTTAATAATTTTAAAAATCCCCTAAATATAAGAAAAGCTTAGCCAAAACATTCACTACCCCTTTAAATATTTGTTAACCTAATGCTAATAAGTTATGAGCAATGGCTCAATGCGTAATGCAAAGTGAAAAGTGAAACACCCATGACAGATTTTAGATACACACGAGCATGATTAAACGATTCGATATTACCATTGTGGTAAAAAATTGAAATAATAAAAATATAAACAGATGAGAAAAAACCGCAAAGAACACAGAGAAGGCGCAGAGAACCACAGAGAAATAAAGGTGAAATAAAAATGACAGAATAAAATGTGACGATGGGTTGATCCCGATAAATCGGGACAAGTCATGATAATTTGTTAATGTAATAATTATCTGCTAATCATCACATCAACTAATCTGCTAATTATCACATCTGCTTTCTTTTAAATACTGACTCTGCGCCTGCCTGCGAAATACTCTGTGTAACTCTCCCGATAATATTAGGTCAAGTCGTGATACTATACTGGATTGAATGATGATACTTGAATTGTTTCACAGAGTTACACTATGTACACACAGAGTTACACAATGTGTTACTCTCCCGATAAATCGGGACAAGTCGTGTAACTTTGTGTTACCTCTCCCGACTATATCGGGACAAGTCGTGTAACTCCGTGTAACTNNATTGATTGATTCTTCTAAAAATTTTGCTTGTGTATGAACTAATTTTGCGACATTTTAATTAGCTGACAATTCAGGAGGTCTGAATTTAGTATGTTTTTAGCGTAGAATGACGCCGCTGGCCTTTAACTACCCAGCAGCCCAAATCAACNNTGCTATATTTGAAACTAATAATAAAACAGATTCATGAGTGACAATAAATCAAATATAGATGTTGACAAGATTGTAAAACATTGGATTGAAACTTCGGATGATGACTTCAATGCCATGCTGACTTTATATAATTCAAAATCATTCGGTTGGGCATTATTTCTCGGACACATTTCAACTGAAAAGTTACTTAAAGCTCTATATGTTAAACGATTTAGAGAACATGCACCTTTCACGCATAATTTATACAGATTAGCAGAGCTAATTGGATTAGAAATGTCAGATGAGTATTCTGACTGGTTCGACGTGATTACTTCGTTTAACTTAAATGCCAGATACGATGATTACAAAAAGGAGTTTTACAAATTGTGTACCCCTGAATATACCCAAGACTGGATTGAAAAAATAAAAACTATTCGAACATGGATAAAAGGGATGCTTTAGATATTGCAACTAAATATGCCAATGCTGTAAAATCAAAATATGATTTTGTAAAAATTATTCTTTTTGGTTCTTACGCAAAAGGCAATTTCAATGCAGATAGTGATATTGATATAGCCGTGATTTTAAAAGATTACAACAACCTTATTGATATACAACTGGATTTAATGCGTTTAAGGAGAAACATTGATAGTCGAATTGAACCACATCCATTTAGAGAAAAAGATTTTGATATTACAAATCCGATTGTAAACGAGATTATTAAATACGGACAAGACATAAGAATCAACGTGGACTAATAAATAGGACTCTGAGCGGCGCGCCTATGGCGGGATTGAACTACACCCACAAGGTTCAGGGTTCGAGGTTCAAAATTAAAGATTTCAGATTCAAGAGGCATTTTTCAAATACAAGTGTATA
>DFYV01000028.1 GCA_002383425.1 Bacteroidales bacterium UBA4073
AAGTTTATGGTTGATGGTTGATGGTAAAAGAAGAGTTTCGGATATGGAATCTGGAATTTTGAATCTGGAATCTGAAATCTGTATCAATTTTTTGTGGCGTTAAGAACTTACAATCCATCTTTAGGATACCTATTCAGGTGCAGCGCACCTTAACATTTGTAGAATGAAATCATTCCATAAAGCCCTATAAAGGTGCAGAGCACCGAGACATTTTTTAAACCATTAACTATCTCTGTCTCAAAATAAAGTCATCAGCGTGCAGTTTATGGTTGGGTATAATATTTCGGTGCGCTGCACCTCAAACCATCTTTTGCTCTGAATGCTACAAATATGTTGGTGCTCTGCACCAATTTTATAAGCCATTGGTCAAGACTACATAATAGTTTATGGTTGATGGTTGATAAGTGTTGTTCGTTGTTCGTTGTTCGTTGCTCGGAATAATAATTAACGTTTCACGTTTAACAATTCACGATTCACGTTTCACATTTAACGATTTACGTTTCACGTTTCACGTTTATCCTTTAACCTTTATCCTTTAACTTTTACCCTTTACCCTATTATGCCTTACCACCCAAAGGGAGTACTATTAAAGAGTAAGGCATTTGGGGTGCGGTTTACAAAATTCAAACTTGCTCCAATAGTTGTTTTACTTCCCAACCTGTAGTTGAATCCCACGCCAAATTGCTGGCTGTTGTATGTCCCGAAATAGTTCTGGTACGGTGAATAAAACGCCTGATGTTGCGATACTGAGCCCATGGCGTACATGCTAAACCGGTTCGAAAACTGGTATTGTGTGTAAGCCCATGCCTGGTATGGGTTTACGCCACTATATGGTTGAGCAATATTAACCCCTTCCAGCTGGTTATTTCCATGTAAACTATTCCTTGAAATGCTTACCCCGGCAATCACTTGCAAGCGGTTATTTGAGTAGGTAACGCTTGGGGCAATGTAACTACCCGACATGCCAATGCTATTCCCCATAAAGGAATAACCTGTCCCCATTGATAGGTTATAGCTTATACCCTGTTTAACAATCCCAAATGGGGTAAAGACCGCGTTGGAATCGGAATTGTAAGTAGTTTGATATACGGGTTCGTATATCTTATATAAATCTTCAAGAAGTTGCGCTTTCCCTGAAAATATGGAACATATCAATGTAAGTGCAGCAATAGTTAACTTCTTCATAGTTCATCGCTTTAAAATCACCACTAATATAAAGCAAAACATCAAAATAAGTTATTTTAAAACGTTAAAAAATACTGGTTAGGTTAGCAAATCGTTTATTTCATTCTTACAGCTTTTGTAATACCTTGCACGCGGGCTAACCTGTAAATAAGCATCTCTAAATGCCTGGTATCCTCTACGTAAAGTTGAATTTGGGCTTCAAAAAGCCCATCACGCGAGTTTACGTTCAGGTTTCGCATATTTACCCGTAAATCCTTACTAATTACCTCTGAAATTCGGTTTAGTAACCCAATCTCATCAATGCCTGTAATTTTAATTGTGGTTTGGAATGCCCCAGCTTTGGACGATCCTTTCCAGCGAGCTTTTACTATTCTGTATGGCCATCGTTGATTTAGCTGACGGGCATTAGGACATGTTGTTCGGTGAATCTTTATACCCTCATTAACAGTTACAAATCCAAAAATATCATCGCCGAAAATGGGATTGCAGCATTTGGCAAGCTTATATTCGATGTTTACCAGTTTTTCATCTATTACAAGATAGTCAGTGTTATCAATGGTTTCGACCTTTTCGGTTTCGTTTTCTGGATTTTCCTCTTTAACCTCAGCTTTTTCATCTTCAGCTGTTAATAGGGTTTTAATTGATGTTAAATCAACTTTCCCTTGAGCAATAAGAATGAATATATCGGTAGGCTTTTTAAGCTTCAGGTGTTTGTTTACCTTGCGTAATGCTTCCTCAGAATCTTCAATTTTCCAGTTTTTTAGCCTACGTAAAAAGATTTCTTTACCGTGCTGTATATCACTATTTTCGATATCGCGCAGCTGTTGCTTTATTCTACTTTTTGCCTTTGAGGTGATAACAAACGAAAGCCAATCATTTTTGGGTTTTTGTTTTTTTGATGTGAGAATTTCAACTACATCGCCGTTTTGCAGTTCCTGCTTGATAGGGCTATTTTTACCGTTGACAATGGCCCCAATACACCTTGAACCCAGCTCGGTATGAATATCGAAGGCAAAATCGAGCACAGTTGACCGTGCCGGTAATTTGCGGACATCTCCCTTAGGGGTAAAAACGTAGATATCGCTGCTGGTTAGATTCATCTGGAACTGTTCAACCTTATCTTCGGGCGATGTATCGGGCGATTCCAGTATTTCCCTCACCCGGATTATCCATTCATCAATACCTTGTTCCTGCCGTATTCCTTTATATTTCCAGTGTGCCGCAAGTCCTTTTTCGGCTATTTCATCCATTCGTAGGGTGCGTATTTGCACTTCAATCCATTTATTTTCAGGCCCAAGCACCGTGGTGTGAAGACTTTCGTATCCGTTGCTCTTGGGAACCGAAATCCAGTCGCGCAGGCGTTCGGTATTGGGGGTGTATTTATCGGTAATAATGGAATAAACCTGCCAGCAATCGGATTTCTCGTTTTCGGGTTTGGAGTCAAGAATTATTCTGATGGCAAAAATGTCGTGAACTTCATCAAAGTCCACTTCCTGATTCTGCATCTTTCGGAATATGGAGTAAACCGATTTGGTTCGACCTTTGATGGTAAAGCGGAATTCTTTCTTACGGAGCTCATCCTCAATTGGCGCCATGAAGTTTTGCAGGAAACGGTTTCGGCTGGCTGTTGTTTCCTGTAACCTTTTGATGATGTATTTATACTCTTTGGGGTAAATATATTTCATGGCTAAGTCTTCCATTTCGGATTTAAGCCTGTATAGACCAAGCCGATGGGCAAGTGGCGCGTAAAGGTGAAAGGTTTCCCATGAGCGTTTGAGCCTTTGTTCGGGCTGAAATTTGCTTAATGAGCGCATGGTGTCGAGCCTGTCGGCAAGTTTTATAAGAATTACACGGGCATCGGACGCAAGGCTGATTAGCATTTGCCTGAAAAGTTCTGCCTGTGTTTTGGGGTCTTTGGGATCTAACCCCGAAACCTGGGTAAAGTTCATTAGTATGGATACAACAGCCCCACCAAATTGCTTTTCAATTTCAACGGGTGTTAACCATTTGCGTTCAATGGTTTCATGTAGCAAGGCTGCTGTTGCACTTGTTGAACCAAGCCCTATTTCGTTCAAACAGATTTGTGCAACATTTACAAGATGGGTAGCATTGGTATCGTTCCATTCGCCATGTTGTTCATATAGTTCTTCTGCCATCTTCAGGGCTTCAACTACCTGAGCGGCCTTGTTGACGGGCTGCAATTGGTGCAAGCTATTCATCAACGAAGATTTCGCCGCTTCGAATGCTTTGAGTTTCAAATCATTATTTTCCATTCCCTTCGCTTTACCCACCATAAAAATACAACATTTACCTGTTTCCTGCATCAATTTATACCACGGTGCATTTAAAGATGTAAAATCATTGTTGTCTTGATAAAATACATTTCGTTCCGAACAGGATGATGTGATGATGGTTGTTTGTTGTTCGTTGTTCGTTGTTAGGAAAAATGGTTATCGTTTAACGTTTAACGATTAACGTTTAACGTTTGCTGGTTGTTCGTTGTTCGGAATAATAGTTGATGGTTAACCGTTGATGGTTGATGGTTCAAGGTTCAAGGTTGATAGTTGTTCGTTGTTCGTTGTTCGGGAAAATAGTTAACGATTCACGTTTCACGTTTCACGTTTAACCTTTAACCTTTAACGTTTCACGTTTCACGATTCA
>DFYV01000006.1 GCA_002383425.1 Bacteroidales bacterium UBA4073
TCGTGCCTTCGTGTTTTCGTACCTTCGTGCCTTCGTGCTATCGTGCTATCGTGCTATCGTGCTTTCGTGTTATCGTGCTATCGTGCTTTCGTGCCTTCGTGTTTTCGGAGCATACTCATATTTCTACCTTCTAATTTCTAATTTCTACCTTCCAATAAGTAGTTCCAAACCTCATCAAGTGATTTTTTTAACACTTCAACTTTGTTAAAAGCCAGCTCACCCTGCGAGTAGTATTGGGCAATTTCCTTGTTGAATGGGATTTTACTGATGATATCAATACGCTCATCCACACAGTAATTTTCCACATCATCGTTGCCAATTCCTGCCCTGTTAATCACAACTCCAAAGGGTTTATGTAGCTTACGCATGGTTTCAACGGCTAATTTTAGGTCGTGAAGGCCAAATGGTGTGGGTTCTGTGATGAGTATCACAAAGTCAGCCTTTTCGGTTGCTGCAACAACCGGGCAAGAGGTGCCTGGCGGACAATCGAATAGCTGTAAGGTAGTGTTACTGTAACTTTCATCAACCATGGTTTGGGTTTTGTGGATTAGGGGAACGGCTTGCTCTTCGCCAATCATTAGCTGGCTTTCAATAAACATAAGGTTATTGTATTCGTACTCCCTTGTTTCACCCATTTTGTGAGGTTGCATGGGCAAAGCCCCAGTAGGGCAAAGCTCAGAGCATGCGTAACAGCTGTGACATAGTTCATTGAAAATAGCAATGAACCTGCCCATTTGCACTACTGCGTGATACTTGCAGTTTTTTGTACAATCGCCACAAAGGATACATTTACTTTCGTCCCATTTGGGGATCATTTTAAATTGTTCCGTTTCGCGGAGGAAAGTGCCTTTAATAAAAAGCGAATCGTTGGGTTCCTCTACATCTAAATCAACTAAAAGTGTTGGTTCCTTTTCGCTGAGGTATGCAGCAAGGTTTGTTGAAAGTAGAGTTTTTCCGGTCCCCCCCTTACCACTTGCAATAGCAATCTTAATGTTGTTATTAGTCATAAAGTTTACGTGTGGCTTCGTCGGTTAGGGTGTCCTTTATGACTTCTTTGTAAAATTCAGAATCCCATGTTTTAAGGTTTGTGTGTGTTATGAAGTAATTCTGGGGAATTGGGTGTGTGCCAAATATCACCTTTAACCCGTATTTTTCAGGGATAAATTTTGCAAAATGGCTAAGGTAAGGGCATGGCGGATAGCCAACAATTAATCCTGTAGCTAAATGAATATGTGTAGCTCCATTTTTTTTCATTTCGGCAGGAGCATACTCAATATTTCCACCCGGACAACCACCACAGGTGGTATATCCTACAAGTTCAACATCTTTGTCTTTGTACATTTCAAATGCTCCTTCACGGTTTTGGAACGAGCGTAAGCATTTACCACCGGCACAAGTGCGATAGCGGTCACAAATGATAATGCCAATTTTTACTTTTTCCATTTTAGTTGATTTGAGTTGGGTTATACACAATAAAACTTCCATTTGCCATATTTAGCAGGTTAGCTATAACATCGCATTTAATCATTAGAAGGAAGAAAATACGGTTGTCGTTTACCCCAAGTAAACCCTCCAGATTACCTTGCCCTTTAGATATTATCAAATCCGATGAATTGTATATCTCCTTGAATTCCTGGCTGCATTTTGAAAGGATTGTTGATGGGGCATCATATCCATTGGAAATAATTGTAGCAACAGAGTTCATCCCTACCTCAAGGGCATCGTGAATGGTTATATCGTTAAGCGCATTTCCACCCCTAACGGCAAAATAGGTATTAGGATGGTTGATAGTTTCAATGAAAAGCTTATCAAAAACAATCTCGCCGGCATTATCGCCAAGGTAAAGTATTTGTTTGGCTTTACCAATGCGGTTTTGCAGCTCTTTACTTTGATCAACTGCAAGTTTGGCATTTAATGCCTTGTGTATTGTGGTATGAAGATCAAAATCATGATTAGTTCCGTAATCCATAATATTACCTGCAATGGAAAGGCGCATAGCCAAATCGAATGGGTTTTGCGATTCGGCTACCCGTTTTTTCCATTTTGGGTAAAGGGTTAAAGCTATGCTGTTGCTTTGTTTTTTTTCTTCAGCGAATAGGTCATCAATCCCTGTTAGCTTGGTTAACATTCTGGAAAGTTTACGTTGAATTTCGGGGGCGGAAAGATATCGGCTTTCTTTAAGGGTTTGATTAAAAAAGTTCATAAACTCAACCCTGCGGTTGTCCGAAAGGCTGAGTTTGTCGAAAAACCGCTGGTAGGTTTTCAGAAAGCAATCGTTACACTTATTGCTTATTGTAAATGCAGTATTAGTGTTGATATCCATGATGATGGTCGTGATGATGGCCGTCGCTGTGGTCACAGTAGTTGCCGCTTAGCTGAAGTTTACCAGTAATGAAATCGGAAACCAGTTTGGCTGGTTCTTCAACCGGAGCGCCAATGAAAACATTAACGCCCGCCTGGTTGAAAAGGTCTATTGCCTGAGGTCCCATGCCTCCGGCAATCACATCGGTGGCCCCGTTAGCTGCCACAAATCTTGGGAAAGTTCCTGGTTGGTGGGCTGGTGGAGCTAAAACTGTAACCTTGGTAACGGCATCATTTTCAACGTCAACAAAGGCAAATGCCTGGCAACGGCCAAAATGCGAGCTTAACACGTCGTTTTCTACTGGAATAGCAATACGTTTATTCATGCGTAGTAGTTTATTTAAGTTGCTGATTTAAAAATGTTTAGGATAATTAGAATGTACCTCTAATCAAAAACCACCTCGGCGGCCAAAACCTCTGCCAAGTCCCCATCCTCGTCCTCGGCCAGCTCCTCTGCCAAAACCTCTGCCCATTCCCATTCCTCTACCAAAACCTCGGCCTCTGCCATAGCCAAAACCGGCAGGCAAATCATTAGGCAAATTTTCATCTGGTGTGCTGCTATTCTTCAGATTTTCACCGAAATTGGTGCAGCGGCCCATTCTACGTCCGGTCATCGGTCCTTGACCCAATGGTCCGGTTTGATTAAATCCTGGCATAATTACTTCATTTTTAGTTGGTTTATTATTGTTGAGTCACCTTCGAAAAGTCTCTTTCATTGCATGCAAACCAATGAGTGATAGCACAAAAGCACGATGGGGTGAAAGCATGAAAGTGCGATGGAACGAGTTTACAATGAAAT
>DFYV01000082.1 GCA_002383425.1 Bacteroidales bacterium UBA4073
TCTAAAATAGCCGAAACCTTAATGGTAGTGGTATGTGGAATATTTATTGTTTCACCGTGCAACTCTGTGTTTTTACTCTGTGTAACCCTGTGAAATAATATTCTTTTAATAAAATGTTCCACCAATTCCGAAACGTAAATTAGCTTCAGCTCGCCATCCACCTCAATTTTGGGCTCTTCGCCATGTGTTAGCTGATGGCAGAATGTTGCCACAACCGAGTTATAGTAAGGTTTACCAAACGGGCCAAACACGTTAGGAATGATAAAGCCGCTGAACTGGGCATGGTTACGGTTAGCCCAATCCTCAAAAAGCAATCGCCCCTCGCGTTTCGATTTGCCGTAGAGGTTATCGCGCTCTTCCTGTGTTGACGACGAAAATATAATGTGAGGCTTTGCTCCCGTAGCCTCGCAGGCATCGATAA
The DNA here is from genome assembly GCA_002383425.1 of Bacteroidales bacterium UBA4073. Classification (GTDB taxonomy): domain Bacteria; phylum Bacteroidota; class Bacteroidia; order Bacteroidales; family Tenuifilaceae; genus Tenuifilum. The sequence continues at coordinate 422 of DFYV01000082.1, forward strand.
GCTTTTTAACCAGGCTGATATTGGTTTGGTAAATGACCTGTGGATTGTTGTGGCGGTTCATGGCAGCCAAATGCACGATGGCATCGCATGTTTTTGCAAATTGGGCCAGCTTGCCGGGCTCATCAAAAAAGCTATCATCAAAAGGAATACGTTCAAACCTATCGGGGTAAAGCCCCAGGGTGTTGTACAGGTGAGTGCCAATAAAACCCGATTGTCCGGTAATACCTACTTTCATCATTTAGTTCAGTCTAAAAAGGTACAAGGTTGAAAGTTTATAAAGTTCAGATATCCTGACTTAATTGCAAAATAAAATGTTGCAAAATTAACTCATACAAAAGCAAAATTTTCTGAAAGATTAAACACTGAGGTTTACTAAGTGTTTAAGTGGCTATTAAACATATAGTTCATTATGTTATATTTTTTAACCGCTGAGTGCCGCAGAGTTTTTCGCAGAGAGCGCAGAGTCAGTACTGATTAGCAACTCTTCTGACTCCATCTGTAAGTTTTAGAACATTAAAGTTGATTAACAATCCTATTTTACAATTAGCCAGTTTAAGGTAGGTTAATATCTGTGCAAGATGAATGTCATTTAATGCATCAACAGATTTTACTTCTACTATCACCTTGTGATTGACAATTAAGTCGGCTCTGTAGCCGCACTCCAATTTTACATCTTCGTATATTAATGGAATTGGTTTCTGTTTTTGAACTTCCATCTCCGTTTTACACAATTCATAATATAGACATTCTTCATATGCGGATTCCAGCAAACCCGGACCAAGTATTTTGTGCACTTTTATTGCACATCCGATTATTTTCTCTGTTATTTCGTTTTCTGTCATTTCTGTTTTAATTTTTTCTCTGCGGTTCTCTGCGTTTTATTTTCTCTGTGGTTCTCAGCGTTTAAATTTTTATTGCTCTGTGTATCGCAGTGATTTTATTCTGAAAAACATTGAGTAACATATTTAAGGTTCGTAAATATAACCAATATCTTCACCAAGGATATCCTTGCGAATCATGGGTAGTTTGAGTAATAGCTGCTTCATACCATCCACATCTAATCGTTGGGTGTTGTTTGAGTGGTATTCCTCAAACTTCGAAACATCTGGTAATCCTTCAGAGAAATACTGTGCGTAGTTTAGGTCGCGGTTGTCGGCAGGGATTCTGAAGTAATTGCCCATATCGATAGCCTTGAGCTTTTCCTCGCGGGTAAGCAGGGTTTCGTAGAGTTTTTCGCCGTGGCGTGTACCGATAATCCTGATTGGGTTACTGGCATGGTAAAGCTCCAGCAAAGCCTTTGCAAGTGTTTCGATGGTTGAGGCGGGAGCTTTTTGCACAAAAATATCACNNGTCATCATGAAACGGGTCATGTTGGGGTCGGTGATGGAGATGGGTTGTCCGGTTTTAATCTGCTCAATGAAAAGTGGGATAACCGAACCGCGTGAGGCCATAACGTTGCCGTATCGCGTACCGCAGAATACCTGTTTTTGGGGGTCGTTATTTCTGGAACGGGCAATCATAATTTTTTCCATAAGGGCTTTGGTAATACCCATGGCGTTTATGGGGTAAACTGCCTTATCAGTACTAAGCGTTACAACCCGTTTTACGCCATACTTTTCGGCGGCATCAAGTACATTGTCCGTACCTAAGGCATTGGTTTTTAATGCCTCAACCGGGAAGAACTCGCACGAGGGGACCTGCTTGAGGGCAGCGGCATGAAAAACGTAATCGACACCAACCATGGCCGAGCGAACGCTCGATTCGTTACGTACGTCGCCAATGTAAAATTTTATGCGCTTGTCGTTATAGAATCGGCGCATGTCGTCCTGTTTCTTTTCGTCGCGCGAGAAAATTCGAACCTCTGCAATACTTGTTCTTAAAAACCTACGCAGAACGGCATTCCCAAACGAACCACTTCCACCCGTAATGAGTAACGATTTGTTATCAAAAACACTATCAGGCATAACTTTATATCTTTATTCATTCAAAGTTAACCATAAGTTTAAGAAATGCCAATTTTGGATATAACCCTTGAAGTTAATTTATTCAATTCTATGATTATTTCAGGGATTTGGAATCTATATGATAGTTGATGGTTGATGGCTGATNNTTCGTTGTTCGGAAAAATGGTTGATGGTTGTTCGTAAAACAAGAATTTTGAATTGGATACAATCGGACATGTTCCGGAGTTTTGAATTTTGAATTTCAGGAATCCTGACTTAATAGCAAAGCAGAATCCAAATCACAAAAGCAAAATTTATAGAAGAATTAACCGCTGAGTTACGCAGAGTTTTTCGCAGAGAGCGCAAAGTAGGTATTTAAAAGAAAGCAGATGTGTTAATTAGAAGATAATTATTACATTAACAAATTATCATAACTTGTCCCAATTTATCCGTATCAACCCATCATCACATCTTTTTCCTATCATTTTTATTTCTCTGCGGTTCTCTGCGATTTATTTTCTCTGCGGTTCTCTGCGTTTAAATTTTTACTATTCAGAAGAAAATTAAGTCAAATTATCTTACGATAAAAATTTTGTAATATTTTGATTCTCAAGCATGGGTCAGGAGCTCTGAATTTTGAATATGGAATCTGAAATATTGAACCATGAACTTTATCCTTTAACCTTGATCTTCAGTCGTTATATCGATTAAATTTGTATCTTTACAAGGTTGAATCTTAATCGTTTTGCTTTATGGATAAAAGGGAGATAATTTTAAAGAAAGTGCTTGGGGGTGTTGAATACGACCGTATGGTGGCATACTGGAACTTCAAGTCGCTTACGGTTGTTGCCCTTTACGGTACTTTTGATGTTTTTCATCCATCGGTATTTGAACTAATAAACTTTGCAGCAGGGCAAGGGCAGGAGCTGGTTGTTGGTATTAAACCCGATTCACAGGTAAAGCAGGAATTAGGGAGAAGATTTCCGGTTTTCAATCAGAAACAAAGGGCAGCCATGGTTGCAACACACCAGCTGGTTTCGGCCGTACATATTTGCAACGAAGGGATTGAGGCTTTCCTTCGCCGGACAAAACCATCGGTGGCCGTATGCTGTGCCAACGCATCGGAAGCCGATAAGCAGTCGCTTGAGGTTGTAAGAGAGTGGAATGGCCGCATTGAAATTTTTAACGATAGTACTACCAGTGTGAACGATATCATCTCAAAGTATTAATGAGACGGTATAATGTTTTGGTTCTACCACGAATTTAATGATAACTTGCAATTTGTTTATATGTGGTTTAACATAGTTCATATGTAGTTTAATATAGTTTATATGTAGTTAATATGTTGTATTTTGGAAGTTGAAAATATTTAGAAAAAGCAACA
>DFYV01000129.1 GCA_002383425.1 Bacteroidales bacterium UBA4073
ACGCCAAACGCCAAACGCCAAACGCGCAACGTCTAATGCCTAAAAGATATTTTCTAACCAGTCATCTATTCCATTTTTCATCCTAAAAACATTTAAATCAATTTTAAAAGTTCGCTATTTTTCACTATTTTTACACTAAACCTAAAGATGGATGTTAGGCAAGGAAATTTTTAACAAGCATAGGGTAAGGGAATTAAAATCAGGTGAGTTAAAACGGGAAGGACCAGTAATTTACTGGATGTCGCGCGACCAACGTGTTGCCGATAACTGGGCATTGATTTATGCCAAACTTAAAGCCAATGAGCTTGATGTGCCCCTGATGGTAGTTTTTACCCTTGCAAATTCATTCCCTGCTGCCAATCTTCGCCATTACGATTTCATGCTCAAGGGTCTTGCTGAGGTTGAAAAACGCCTGGTGGATGAGAGAATTTCGTTCAACCTGTTATGCGGAGAGCCAGCAGAAAAGTTGGTGGAATTTAGCGAAAGGATTAAAGCTTCCATTATTGTTAGCGATTTTGATCCCATAAGTGTAAAACGCAACTGGAAAATGCAGCTAAACCAACGTATTATAATACCCCACCACGAGGTGGATGCGCATAACGTAATTCCCTGCTGGTATCTATCGCCTAAGCTGGAGTTTGGAGCATATACCTTAAGACCTAAAGTAAAGAAACACTTATCGTCGTTTCTTACCGATTTCACCGATGTGAACTTGCATAAAAAATTGGAACACACCTCGCACTTAACTAATTGGCACGAGGCACTGGCATGGTTAAACCCATCCAGCGAGGTAAAACCCCTAAAAAAAATTGTGGCTGGCGAGCAAGCCGCCTGGAATACCCTAAATAACTTTATTGATAGTAAACTAAGTGGTTACAGTACTCGCCGTAACGACCCAACTCTTGATGGGCAATCGAACCTATCGCCATATCTGCACTTTGGACAAATATCAGCACAACGGGTGGCCATTGAGGTACTAAAGGCACCGGCGCCTGAAACCGATAAGCAAGCTTTTCTGGAGGAGCTCATTGTCAGGCGGGAGCTATCCGATAACTATTGCTACTACAATCCAGCATATTCAAGCTTTGCAGGATTCCCCGACTGGGCTAAGGAATCGCATCGAATTCACCGCTTCGATGTAAGGGAATACCTATACACCCTTAATGAATTTGAAGTGGCACACACGCACGATCCGCTGTGGAATGCCGCACAGCTTCAGCTTGTCAATACCGGTAAGATGCACGGCTACATGCGTATGTACTGGGCAAAAAAGATACTGGAATGGACTACCTGCCCTGAGGAGGCCATGCGTTTTGCCATCTACCTCAACGATAAGTACAGCCTCGATGGGCGCGACCCAAATGGCTATTCAGGTATTGCCTGGTCAATAGGTGGAGTTCACGATAGACCTTGGCCCGAAAAACCTATATTTGGCAAAATCCGCTACATGAGCCTTGATGGCTGTAAACGCAAATTCGATGTGGATAGGTACATTAAGATGAATATTGGTTAAGCCTTTCGAAATGCCAAAGTGTTTAACTAAGGGCAGCTTTTAGCACATTATAGCTCAAAGTTGCATTTGTAATGAAAATTTAAGTCCATATAAACTTACTTGTCTTTTTGGCTTTTCTTCTTAACTATCTCAAATTGATTCTTGATATAATCAATAAGTTCGTCAGAAACAATCTCAGCAATTTGGCTCTGTGGCATCCCTTGTCTTATTTGACTTGGAGCATTTTTCCCCTTTTTGAAAACCGAAAGCGCATCAGATTCCATTACACAATTTTGGTTTTCTTCTGGTATGAAATACGATTTATACATATGATTAAAATTTAAAATAATTATCGAAAAAGAATTGATTAAGTTCCGGTTTGAAGTAATGTTTTCGTTTTATCCAAATAAAACCATCACCTTTTGAAATTATTGCAACGTCAACAGGACCACCAACACTTTCTTCTGCATTAGTAATCCGTCGTTTCAAGTAAGTCAGGTAAATTAAACTTTCTGCCATTTCCGCAAGGTCTTCTTTTGATAAATGACTAACTGCATTCATCAAAGGATTAATATAATCCTCTCTGAGAATTTGTTAATTCATTTGAAAATATTCCTCAATCAATTTCTGTGTTTCTAATGATTTGATTTGCTCTGACAATAATGGATTGCTGTCCCCAATTGCATCAAGTATTAGCTGATTATATTTGTCGAACAAAGCACCGAAATTTTTGAGATAAGTATCGTCCAATGATGGATCAACGCCACTTAAAATCGTATCAATTACATCTGTTTGGGCAAAAGGTCTTATTGCTCCACTGGTTAAATCAGATATACTGGCACAGTTTGGCTCATCAACAAAGTATCGTAGTTTATTATCAAAAACCATTGAAACATTTAGAGAAATCAATTGGGGATATATCTCATCTTCTCCAAACCCAGCAAAAACAAGCCCTGTGTGATTAGAAATATTTTCGTTTGCCTTTAGAATGTAATAGATTGACTCTTTGAGTATTTCTTCGATTGATTCACTTAAAGCAAATCCATTTTGTATAAAACGATTTTCAATTATTTCATTGAAAATCGTATCAGAAAAATTCTTGAAATCTTCAAAGTTATATGTTTTAAATTCAGGGCAAATATTCGTTTTGGATTGCCAAAAACCCTTCAATGAATTTAATTGTTGCTCAAACAATGAAATAAACTGCTGTTTGCTTTCATCTGTCGGATTGTCAAATATTCCTCGATTGTTTTTAGCAATCTCATTTATTGTAGAATCTACAATATTCTCCGCAAAACTGGCAAAGTAACTTTTTTGCATTTCCTCGTTGGTAAAGTAATTCTTTGAAGCAAGAAACTCCAGAAAGTTTGTTTGATACTCCTTCAAAGTAGGAAATGAGGTTTCGCCAAGCTTGTTCCGGTAAATTTTTATTATGGTTTCCCATGGTGTTGCCATAAAGGAAGCCGAATTGTAAAGCATTATACCTACCGGATGCCTTTTTGATAAAGTAAAGACCTTGTTTGCCCTGTTGAAAATTTTATGATTTTCTGGTCCGCCAACTGTTACGGCACTATCGGCTGCTATGGCTACCGCCTGTTTGTTTAATATTCCTAATACTGCTGTCATACTTGTACAAAGTTATTAATTTTATTGGTACCAATCCAAAAAATCATAGGTTTTTATGCCAATTTTGACAGTCTGTCCATTTACAATGGTTTGCTTTTCATCAGTTTAAATTTATACAAGTTATTAATTTTCATATTTTATTTTTTAACCGCAAAGGTCGCAAAGGAGGCGCAAAGGTCGCAGAGTTTTTTCTTTGCGAACTTTGCGTAAAAACTTAGCGTTCTTTGCGGTT
>DFYV01000085.1 GCA_002383425.1 Bacteroidales bacterium UBA4073
AATGCCTGTGCAAAGGGCAATTCATTTTTTTATAAAGGCAGCTTAAGCATCACTATATCTGACAAATGATTAAATTAATTTTTTGTTTCTTGGCGTTTTAGCGCCCTTGCGGTAATAGGTGGTAAAAATTGTATGTACCTGTTTGGTTACAAATTAGTTTTTCTGAGAGCAATTTTTCTCTTATTTTCTCAATTTGTTGGTCAGGTTAGGGTGGAGTGGGTTAGCTACCTTGAAGTTATTATCAATCTCATCAACAGAATAAAAAATAATTCTGTCAAGGTTGTATTCACTGTGCAGATATTTGAAAAAATTTACCTAAGCCCAATGATTAAACATTTTTAACCACTGATATACAAACATCAGGTAAGGAGTTATGACTTTTTAGAGTCGGCTCAAATATTAAACGATGATTTTTTGAGATCGCTGAAATTCTAATGCCTTAAACCTTTCCTTCGCCTTCGCCTCAGCCTTTTTGAGCATAAGATCATGTAACAAACTAAAAATCAATGCGTAATATTTTAATTTCGATTCATCAAAAACACCAAAGAGGGGGAATTGCTTCCCCTCTTCTAAAAAATATTATGGTATGGTTAGGAGTTATACTTTAACTTTTTTTGAATGTCTTCCACCTGGGCTTTAAACCTTTTATCGGTTTCCATAAGATTATTCACGGTTTTGCAGGCATGAAGTACTGTTGCATGATCCTTGTTTCCTATAACGCTTCCAATGGACGATAGGGATTCTTTGGTAAGGGTTTTTGAAAAGTACATGGCTATTTGGCGTGCTTGTACTATTTCACGCTTGCGTGTTTTGGCGTTGAGCACATCAACCGGCAATCCGAAATACTCGCAAACAACCTTTTGGATATAATCGATTGTAATATCCTTTTTGGTGTTTTTTACAAGCTTTTCGATCATTTCCGAGGCTAAGTCAATGCTGAGCTGTTTGCCATTTAGCGTTGATTGTGCCAGCATCGATATTAGTGCCCCCTCCAGCTCTCGTATATTCTGGGTTATATTAGAGGCAATGTACTCCAACACATCATTGGGGACAACTATGCCATCGTTATACACTTTCTTTTTAAGGATGGCAACCCTGGTTTCAAAGTCGGGTGTGGTAAGTTCAGCCGATAAACCCCATTTGAAACGGGATAGGAGTCGTTTTTCAAGGCCTTGCAAGTCGGCAGGTGCCTGGTCTGATGTAAGGATGAGCTGCTTGCTCGTTTGGTGTAAATGGTTGAATATGTGGAAAAAGGCATCCTGAGTTTTTTCTTTCCCAGCAAATTCATGCACATCATCAAGTATCAGCACGTCGATACTTTGGTAGAAGTGAAGAAAATCGTTTATGTTATTATGTTTAAAGTATGCATCCACAAACTGGGTTTGAAATTTTACGGCATTTACATAAAGAACAATTTTTTCAGGGTTATATCTTTTTACTTCAATGCCTATGGCTTGAGCCAGGTGTGTTTTTCCTAAGCCCGACCCCCCATATATAAATAAAGGGTTAAAAGCGGTCTTGCCAGGTGCTTGGCTAATAGTGATTCCTGCTGAACGAGCCAGACGGTTACATGTACCCTCTACAAAGTTGCTGAAGTTATACTCAGGATTAAGCTGAGGATCAACGTTCAGCTTTTTAATCCCAGGTATTACAAAAGGATTTTTTATGGGTGTTTCCTGTACGGTTTGTACCGATACTGGTTTGTTCTTCAACTCGGTTCTGTTTTGGGTAGGAAATTTAACCGTATAGGGGGTGCCTCCGTTGTACCCGTTATGCTCCATAATAACGTTGTACTCGAGTTTAGCTTCGGCTCCCAACTCCTTTCTTAATGTTTTCCGAAGAATGTCAATGTACTGTTCTTCCAGATACTCGTAAAAGAAAGGACTTGGCACCTGAATGGTGAGTACATTCTTTTCCACCTTAATGGGAACGATGGGCTCAAACCATGTTTTAAAGCTTACGGGGCTTACATTGTCCTTGATTATTCTTAGACAATTCTCCCAAATTTCCTTGTAATCAGCAGCCATATACATTTTAAAGTGTTTGAGTGACAATTTTTCAACCTGATTTCAACATGAACAAAATTGTAATGAATTTTTTTAAAAAAAAAGAGGGTTACGGGTTGTTTTTTGTGTTAACAGTACAAGGCTCTAATTATCACTCTAATATATTTTTGACGTTCGTCAAAATGTTTTAATAAATTGATATATAGATATTTAACATGTTGATAACACAAATGTTTGATAGTTAACTTATTGTTATGAAAATCTAAAATTAATGATTACAGCAAATCTTTATATGACATTGAATACTAACTATTAGTGCGTATAGTGCTGTATATCAGGGTATTATGAATATTGTTACTTATTTTCTGTTTCCTTTGCGTATTTAGTTCTACTTAAGTCGATTATGGAGAAATTAACATACCTTTTTGGGTTAGCTTTAATGTCTTCGATGAGGAGTTCAAGTTGTAGCGATGCCGATTCCAGGTTGTGGTATAGCGAGTCGTCATTAACTAATTTGCCCAGTGTACCCTCACCTGAATTAACCTTAGTTATGGCTTGCTGGAGCTGGCTAAGCGATGAGTCAAGTTTCATGAGAGTGCTGTAAAGGTTGGCTTTAGATAGGGTGTCGCTAAAATTTGATAAGTTTTTAATGGTGTTGGTAATGTCGGCATTGCTCTTTCGAATATTTGAGGAAATGGACCTGATGTTATTTAACGATTGATTTATTGAACCGTTAGGGCTGTTTACCATGGTATCGAGGCCAGCGCTTAGGTTTTTAATGTTTTGTATGGTTTTGTTGAGGTGTTCTATGCTTTCGGAAAGGTTTCTTTTATTCTCTTCATTAAGTACTTCCTGAAGGACTACCAATGTTTTCGATATCTCGCTCATCATCAATTCAGCTTTGTCCTTTACAGGCGACATCTGGTAGGCAAGCTGGTCGAGCAGTCCAACTTCAATGGATGAGGGTAGTGTATCGCCAGGTTGGTAGTAAAGGCTATCGGGGGCAACTTCCAGCTTTATGGCCTTTCCACCCATAATATCGGTGCTCACCAGTTTTGCGATTGTATTTTGGGGCAGGCTGTACATCTTGTTTACAAGCAGTACCACCCTGAATCGGCCCGATTTTAAATCGTGAAACTCAATGTCTTTAACCATCCCTACTTTAAAACCGTTGATAAGCACAGCATCGGTATTTTTTAGCCCATCAACCGATTTGAATATGGCGTAGTAAACGTTATTTGGGCTAAAAATATTTTTTCCCTTAAGGAAGTTTACCCCCCAGAACGTTATAGCCAGAATGCCTAAGGTGAACAGACCTATTTTTGACTCCTTAGTTAACTTGATTCTCATAGCTGGTTATTTAGTTTTTTATTTTTCAAAATTAAGCATTATTTGTGAAGTAAGCTAATGGAAAGAGTTGATCTTTTCCAATGCTTTGTTTATCGGAATCATCTTGCCGTTTTCAATGGCCACCACAAAGGCATCGGGGAACTTCTGTTTTATAATTTTACAGTATTCAAGGGCCTCGGGGTATGACCGGGAACTGCCAACCAAGTACTTATATACCCCGTTTACTTTTATGGTATCAACATCTTCAATGCTCTTAAACTGGGGGTTTGCGTTGGTGAGCGGGGTTCGCGATGAGGCTATTTGAACCTTAAACTCAATGGAATTGCCTGTGGTTGGGGGTGTTCCTTCATTTTCAGTTTCCCCTGTTTTTGTAGAGTCCGATTTTGCAGGTACTTGTTGGGCGTTAGCTATCGCATCAACCTTTTGTTTATAGTTTTTAACTGCCCTGTAAATTGATGATGCAATGAGTTCTTGCCCTTCGCTTGAGTTAAGAAACTGTTCTTCCCTGGGATTACTCAGGTAACCCACCTCAATAAGAACACTAGGCATCGATGTTTTCCATAGTACAAGAAAACCGGCTTGCCGAACACCTCTATCGGTTCGTTTTGCTCGTTCTTTTAAATCGGTTTGAATGATTGTGGCAAAATCAAGGCTTTGCTCCAGAAAGGCATTTTGAAGCATGGTAAATATTATGAACGATTCGGCTGAGTTTGGGTCATAACCCTCATACTTTTCATGGTATTCATCTTCGTAGGTGATTACGGCATTTTCACGCATGGCCACATCAAGGTTTTCGCTGCTTCGGTGTAATCCCATAACGTAGGTTTCAGCTCCGCTGATATTTTTATTGGAAATAGCATTGCAGTGGATTGATATGAATAAATCAGCCCCTTCCTTATTAGCTATGGCACTTCGTTCTTCCAGTGGGATAAAAGTATCGTCAGTCCTGGTATAGATAACTTTTACACCTTCCATGTTTTGGGCAATAAGATTTCCAACTTTCTTGGCTATGGCAAGGGTGATATCCTTTTCAAAGCTAATTTTGCCAACCGTTCCTGGGTCTTTCCCCCCATGCCCTGCATCAATAACAATTTTTGTGACACTGTATGCACTCAGATGTTGCGATTTAATTACCTGGTGGGGTAAGAAAAATAAAACGGTCAAAACCATATAAACGTTAAATGTTGATAAAAATTTATATCCCTGCCTCATACCCTTAGCGTATTTTTTTATTTTTTTAAGTAGTTTTGAGCTCAATTTGTTCACAAAAATAGGATTAAAGTTGAGATTTTGGATTGCCTCCCTGCTTTTACTTATAAACCAGTTAGCATTACTTGCTAACAGTTTCGAGCGTTCAACGTACTCTCAGTTTTTAGAAAAGGCTATAGCTGATACAATTTCTGCTGCCGACAGCGCTAAAAACCAAAAAAGTGCCATTGACGATCCCGTTTTTTCCAATGCCGACGACTCAATAGTTTATTCCATTGATGGAAAAATTGCCTATCTGTTTGGAAATGCAATAGTAACGTATCAGGATCTGGAGTTAAAGGCAGACTATATTGAGTTCGACATGGATACCAAGCAGGTTTACGCCAGTGGGTTACCCGATAGTACGGGCAATGTTGTCAACAAACCAAAGTTTAAGGAGGGTTCCCAGCTGTTTGAAATGGAAAAGATTTACTTCAACTTTGATACCCGTAAGGCTAAGATTATTGGTGTTGTTACCGAGCAGTCGGGTGGCTTTATGCACAGTGCTATTACCAAGAAGATGGAAGACGATGTGGTAAACGTACAAAGCGGTAAATACACCACATGCGATCTTGACCATCCACATTTTTACCTCGCAATAACCAAGGGTAAAATGATACCGGACAAAAAGATTGTTGCCGGCCCAGCTTATCTGGTTATTGAGGATGTTCCGTTACCCCTGGTTATCCCCTTTGGTTTTTTCCCAAATACCAAAAAACGTGCTGCTGGTATCATTATTCCTGAGTATGGTGAGGAGAATACTAGGGGGGTATTCCTGCGAGGTGGTGGGGTTTACTTTGGCATAGGCGATTATATGGATCAGCGGATAACCTTTGATGTGTATTCAAAAGGTTCATGGGGGGTTAGGGGGCAAACTAGCTATAAGGTTCGGTATAAGTTTTCGGGCTCCCTTAATCTGGAAACATCATCCATTGTTACCAGCGAAAAGGGTTTACCCGATTACCAAAAACAAAATTCCTACTGGATTCGTTGGACCCACTCTCAGGATCCAAAAGCATCGCCCAATTCAACCTTCCAAGCCAATGTGAATTTTGGTTCATCAAACTATAATAAGTATAATGCCCGTAATATAAACACAGCATTGTCCAATACTTTCAATTCAAGTATCTCATACTCCAAGACATGGCCTGGAACGCCATTCAGCTTATCCACTTCGTTAAACCACTCCCAGAATACCATCAATGAATCGGTTAACCTTAATTTCCCGAGGGTGGCTTTCAATATGAGCAGGATTTACCCTTTCAAGCGAAAAAATGCTGTTGGTACTCCTAAGTGGTACGAGAAGGTGGGAATTAGCTTGAGCACCAGTCTGGATAATAGGGTTCAGGTCAATGAGGAAAACCTATTCAAACCCACGGTGCTCGATAGCCTTCAAAACGGAATGAAACATTCCATACCAGTTTCCACTTCGTTTAATGTTTTCAAATTTATCACGGTTAGTCCGGGAATTAATTACAACGAGTTTTGGTACCTCCAAACCATTGAAAAGTACTGGAATCCCGATTCAAATCGGGTTGAAATCGATACCATTCGTTCTTTCAAAAGAGGATATGAGTACAGCTCTTCGGTTTCCATGGGTACCAAGCTGTATGGGATGTTCCAGTTTTCTAAAAAATCGAAAATTCAGGCAATCAGGCATGTTTTAACTCCTTCGGTTTCGTTGGGCTATCGCCCCGATTTTTCAGACCCCAGCTATGGCTTTTATAAAACTGTCCAATCCGATACCACCGGTAAACTTGCAAAGTATTCCATTTTTGAAAGGGGCATTTATGGTGGCCCAGGTGGGGGAAAATCGGGTGTGGTTTCGTTTTCATTATCCAATTTATTGGAAATGAAGGTTAAATCGGCACAGGATACGGTTAACCCTGTCAAAAAGGTTAAAATAATTGACGGATTATCCATGAATGCCTCCTATAATCTTTTGGCTGACTCCTTGAATTGGTCTGAAGTCTCAATGAGTGGACGAACGAGTCTGTTTGAAGGGAAGGTTAATATCAACTATTCTGGCGGATTTAATCTTTACGCCATAAACGAGAAAGGGGTTATATATAACAGGTACGAGTGGAATAGTAGTGGAAAGCTGGCTAGGTTTACCAGGGGAAACATCGGAATCGATTTTTCGCTAAACAGCAAAAAGGAAGGTCAGGGGGGGACATCAACTGCCGGAAGGGTGGGGGGCGATGCTGAACTTCCTCCCGGTATTGCTCCCGATGGATCGAATTTTGGTGAATCGATTGGTACCCAGTATGGGCTCGATTATGTTGATTTTTCTGTACCATGGAATGTGCGGTTTAGCTATAACCTAAGCTATAGCAAACCTACTTTCCAATCGTCGTTGGTGCAAACGTTAAGCTTTTCGGGAAGTCTTAACCTAACCCCTAAATGGAAAATAGGGTTCAGCTCAGGGTACGATTTTAAAAACCGCCAGCTAACAACCACTTCGCTAAACTTTTATCGCGATTTGCATTGCTGGGAAATGCGCTTAACGGTTATACCCATTGGGTACTACAAGAGCTTTAGCTTCCAGATTAATGTCAAGTCGTCAATTCTCCAGGATTTGAAGTTTACTAAACGCGATCACTATTTAGATAATCAGTAACTAAACCAAAACCAGCATGGAAAAGAAAATAGTTTGTACAGAAAAGGCTCCCAAGGCAGTGGGACCTTACAGCCAGGCCGTTGAGGCTAATGGTTTTCTGTTTATTTCCGGACAGATACCAATACATCCGTTAACCGGAAAGGTGGTTGAAGGTGGAATTAAAGAGCAAACCGAGCAAGTTTTACAAAATATTGGGGTCATCCTGAATGAGGCGGGTCTCAGCTATGGCAATGTTATTAAAACCACCTGTTTGCTAAGCGATATGGATAACTTTGCAGCCATGAACGAGGTTTACGCGCGATACTTTACTTCCGAAATGCCTGCCAGGGCTGCTTACGGCGTGGTTCGGTTACCCTTAGGCGTAATGGTTGAGATTGAGTGTATTGCAGCACGTTAGGAGCAATGGATCAATGCAAGATGAAATTAGAAGGTAGAAGGTAGAAATAGGAAGACGAATAATTTTAAAAGAAATACTAAACATTCTAACTTCTCTTATATACCTTCCAGCTATTTTTCTTGGGGCTATATTACCTGATAATGAGGGACTATCAACTATTTTACGAAAAACGAACAACAAGCAACGGACATCCATCAACCATCATCCATACACGTTTAATGAGAAACCATGTCCTACAAAAAAGGCATAAAATCTTT
>DFYV01000149.1 GCA_002383425.1 Bacteroidales bacterium UBA4073
AATATTGAACCTTTAACTTTTAACTTTTAACTTTATCGTTCTTTGCGAGAAACATCAATTTTAAAGAAATTAAACTTTTGGACTCATACTTAATTAAACGATTGGGTAACTTTGTTCTTCTTGCACTTTACAACTTAACCCTACCTGTTAAACAAGAAGGTAATGATGGATGAGCAAAAATTTTTTTCAATTACTACAGAGGCTGAGTTTGAAAGGTTAGCCATTGAAACATTTCGGTTTCAGTACGCTAATGTTGATGTTTATCGTACCTATGTCGATTTACTAAGAATTAACCCCGATAAGGTTCAACGTCCCGATCAAATTCCGTTTCTGCCCATTCAGTTCTTCCGGAACAAGCATATCATTGCCAACGGATTGGCACCTGAAATTGAATTTACCAGCAGCGGAACTACAGGTGCTGAAACCAGCCGACACCTGGTAGCTAAAAGCGAGCTATACCGGCAAAGCTACACTACTGCTTTTAGGCATTTCTACGGTAACGAACAGCAATACTGCATACNNACAATCGGGTAACAGCTGCGGTGGATTTTACCTCAATCAGCTCGATGAGCTGGCCAAAAAGTTACAGCAACTCGACGATTCCGGACAAAAGTGCATGCTAATTGGCGTATCATTTGCCCTGCTCGACCTTGCCGATAGGCAAAAGCTAAACCTCAAAAACACGATCGTTATGGAAACTGGCGGTATGAAAGGACGACGCAAGGAAATGGTTCGCGAGGAGCTGCATGGCATACTTACATCGGCGTTTGGTGTTGAAAATATCCATTCGGAATATGGCATGACCGAACTGCTGACGCAAGCGTACTCAAAAGGGGAAGGGATTTTTAGTTATCCTCCCTGGATGCGGGTATTAATACGCGAAACCAACGATCCTCTTACCTTAGCCCCAGTGGGCTCAACCGGAGGTATAAACATCATCGACCTGGCAAACCTTTACTCCTGCTCCTTTATTCAAACACAGGATTTGGGCCGATTGTACCCCAACGGCACTTTTGAGGTGCTTGGCCGTATGGATTCCGCTCCCATTCGGGGTTGTAACCTTTTGGTTTACGGATAGAGGCTTTCATTCTCATATTAGCTTCCTGCAACAGCCTTTTGGGCTTTGTCAATGTACATGCAAAATGTGTTGGCTCATATTCACATTATATCGGCGGGAGTCCAAGTTCCTCTAAGAATTTATTATGTATCTCTCTTGCTTTGCTGATTTCCTTGTCAATATCAACCAGTTTTTTGTTTACCTCTTTCAAGTCAATTATTTCTTCATCTAATGAGGTGTTTACATAGCGTGAAATATTCAAATTGAATCCGTTTTTCTCGATTTCGTTCATTGAAACTCTGCGGGAGTAACGGGTTTCTTCTTTTCGTTCTCTGTAAGTTTCAACAATCTTTTCAATATGTTCAGGAAGTAAGTTGTTTTGTCGCTTCCCTTTTTCAAAGTGGTCAACGGCATTGATAAACAACACATCGTCAAACTTTTTGCACTTCTTTAATACCAATATACAAACGGGAATACCTGTTGAGTAAAACAAGTTTGCAGGAAGGCCAATGACTGTGTCAATATTTCCGTCCTTCAGCAATTTTGTTCTGATGCGTTCTTCCGAACCGCCTCTGAATAAAACGCCATGAGGCAAGATAACTGCCATGGTTCCCTCTTTGCTCAGATAATGAAAACCGTGTAAAAGAAAAGCAAAGTCGGCTGCAGACCTTGGAGCAAGGCCGTAGCTCTTGAAACGAAAATCTTCCCCCATTACCTCCGATGGATCCCAACGATAGCTGAAGGGCGGATTGGCAACCACAACATCAAACTCCATTTTTTTTGCGGGGTTCATTTCATTCAAAATGTCCCAATCGTTGAGCAACGTGTCGCCGTGGTGAATTTCAAATTCAGTGTCCTTAACCCCATGCAAAAGCATGTTCATTCGGGCTAAGTTGTAGGTAGTGATGTTTTTTTCCTGCCCGTAAATCTTACCGATGGTACCACCTGATTCTATCATTCTTTTGCGGACATTGAGCAACAACGAACCCGAACCGCAGGCAAAGTCCAACACCCGTTCAATTTTTTTCTTTACGCCTCTGCCCGGGTCCTGGCTATCAAGCGTCACAATGGCGGAAAGGATGTCCGAGATTCTTTGAGGTGTATAAAACTCGCCTGCTTTTTTGCCCGAACCTGCTGCAAATTGACCGATCAGATATTCATAAGCATCGCCTAAAACATCTTTATCAGCAGAAAATTGAAGTATGCCTTCCGCTATTTTTACAATGATGGTGCAAAGTTTTTTGTTTCGTTCTTCGTAGTTCTTTCCAAGTTTTTCAGAATCGAGATTGATTTCGGAAAACAGCCCCTGAAACGTGCTCTCAAACGATTGGTTTTCGATGTACTTGAAACCATCTTGTAATGTGCCAAGCAGGTGGTTGTCTTGCGTTTTGGCGAGGTAGGTAATGCTGTTCCACAAATATTGAGGTTCGATAACATAATGAATTTTTCTGCGCATTTGTTTTTCAAACTCTTCAATATCGGCAGGGTTTTGCTCGTACCAGATAGACAAGGAGGATTTTCCTCCGTTTCCTGTATATTCGGGGTAATCTTTTCCCAATTCCTTTTGGGCTGCCGCTTCGTAGTTGTCCGAAAGGTATTTGAGGAACAAAAATGAGAGCATATAATCGCGAAAATCGTCAGCGTTCATTGCCCCGCGCAACTCGTCGGCTATTTTCCAAAGAGTTTTCCCCAATTGAGTTTGGTTGTTTGCTGTCATATTTATTTATTGAAAAATTTATCATCCTGCCAGTTTGCAGGGTTAGTTATGATATAATTGGTTATTCTTTGAAATGACACATCATTTCGGATAATATGGTCATGAAATCGGGTTTGCCATTGAAATTCAAATCCCAACCGGTGGACGTGTTTGGTAACCGCCGATTTGTAGGAACGAATAATGGCGGATACCGAATTTGAATTCGGGGAAATATTTGCCATTTGTTCGTTTTTTTGGTCCGTTTGGTCCGTTTGATCCGTTTGATCCATTTGATCCATTTGTAGAGACGTTGCATGCAACGTCTCTACAACGTTATTCGCATTATTTAGGTTGTTATTATTGTTGATTATTAATATCCCGTGAATATGATTTGGCATCACCACGAACGCCCCCAATTCAACGTTTTGGTCGTGATGCGGTATTTGATACCATAAAATATCGGCAATTACACCAATGTGCGACAATTGCATTTTCCCATCTGCAATTTCGCCAAAATAAGGTGTTCTTTTTTGGGTACAAATGGTTATGAAATATGCACCTGCCCAACGGTAATCCCAATGTTGCAATCGTGCGGACGGTATGCGATATTTATTTTGGAATTTATCCATCATCCTTCATTTACATTCGGGAACAACCCCTGTAACAGTCCTTTCTTGTGCATTTTCAATGCCTCTATCCTTTGGCTTTGGGCGGTGATTAAATCATCTAATGATGACAGGGTTTCGGCAATTTTTTGTTGCTCAGATTTATCCTTAGGGAATATGATTGGATACTCTCTAATTGAATCCTTATTACCTCTCGGCATTTTCACACCTTCAGCGCTTTTCATTATGTAACTAATAAAAGTATCATTTCTCAACAATAGAGAAAGAAATTTATCAGAAACTAATGGATTAGCTCGAAGTACGATGACATCATTTGAACATGCACCATTTTTCTCTGCAAACCAAACCTTCTTCAAGTATGGACGAATGTTTGAAACTAAAACATCTCCCTTTCGGTATTTAGTGAAATTTCCAGAAGAAGGAAGTTTAGATGCTAGAGTAACGCCGGCATAGTCAGGTAATAGATTTTCAGTGCTTATGTAAGAATTGATTGAAAGGTTTTCTAATTGCGTTTTTTCATTGACAAAAGATGCGACCTCTTTCAAAATCTTTTCCTCCCACTCCCCACTATTCTCAAACTCTGGGAACCGCAACTTTGGCACTGTTTCGCCTTCCTGTGGGAAAAGATTTTGCAGCAGTCCCTTTTTATGTTCTTTCAGCAACTCCAGCTTTTGACTCTCGGCCGTGATAACTTCGTCTAATGAGGAAAGGCAGGCAGCGATTTTTTGTTGCTCTTTCCGAGTTACAGGAATTGGAACAGGAATAGACTTTAATTTTCCGAGTGTTAGTTTTGGTGGGGCTGCACCAGTGATAAATGGACTAATGTCTAATTTGACCAAATAATTTTCAAGAAGGGTATCAACCACACCGATTGGTTTCAATACATGTGCATGATTATTGACCCAATATTTGCCCTCAGCGATGAATGCAGTTTTTTCATAAGCTCCCCATTTTGCACCATCTTCCCCTATAAGAAGTAACCTTTCATTGAAAATATAATCATTTACATAGTCAATAATTCCGCTTGCTCCATAATATGGATATTCGCCCTTTTCTCTAAGATTATTTGTTAATGGTTTTCGTAAATTATTTAGAATTTCACATGTTTCATCGATAGTCGTTCTATTCCACATTTCGTCTATGAATTCAGGGAACCTTAACTTTGGAACTAATTTATTTTCGTTACTGCTCATTTGTCTGTACACGATTAATGGATTACTGGATTATCAGGATTACTTTTTTCGGGATTACTTTTTTCGGGATTACTTTTTTCAGGATTACTATTTTCAGGATTACTATTTTCGGGATTACTATTTTCAGGATTACTTTTTTCGGGATTACTATTTTCAGGATTACTTTTTTCGGGATTACTATTTTCGGGATTATTATTTTCGAGATTGTTACTTTCGGGATTGATTATTTTGGGATTATTGTATTTAGACCGTTGGCTATCGTGTCTTTCTTTTAATCCTAAAATGGTGTTTGAGACATTTACCATATTTTTATTATACACTCTTTTAAACTCTAAGCTTTTCCCACCAAAATTGATTAGTAAACCGTCAGCTATGTTGTATGCTTCGCAGTAATTAATGGCTTGTGCTTTATGCACATCTTCCAGCTTTTCAACTGCCTTTAGCTCAACCATTACTTTATTTTCTACAAAAAAGTCCACTCGTCTTTTGCCAATTTCTTGCTCTCTGTAGTAAATTTTCATTTCTTTTTCACGTTCAAATTCCAAACCATTATAACGCATTTCAAT
>DFYV01000086.1 GCA_002383425.1 Bacteroidales bacterium UBA4073
ATACCAAATTGCACTCGTATATGAATTTTTTTTAAAATTATAACGAATGCAGCTTAGCACTATACCAGATAAGGTTTAAAATACGATTTTATACCCCTAAGTGCAATTTGAAATTTAAATCTCGTACAAGGGAAGTTCAACAGTGAAAGTTGTGCCTACGTTTTCCTGAGTGGTAAAGTAGATATCACCTCCAAAATTGAGTATTATCTCGCGCGATATTGCCAATCCCAAACCGGTGCCACCCGATTTGGTTGTAAAGTTTGGCGTGAATATTTTGTCAACAGCTTCTTGGGGTATGCCAATGCCTGTGTCTGATATATCAACCTTAACCATTCTGTTTGGCGTGGCTGATATTCGTATGTTCACCTCACCGCTTTTCCCCATTTCAATGGCTTGTATGCTATTCTTGATAAGGTTGTTGAATACCCGGATGAGTTGGTCTTTATCGGCAAACACTTTTGGTTCGCCAGCGGTATTCTCTATATTTATCTGAACATGCTTATAGCTTGAGTGAAGGGTAATTACATCGTAAATTATTGCAACCAGGTAAACGGGTTCACGTTTTGCCGATGGCAGTTTAGCAAACGATGCGAATTCATTGGCAATAACAGTAAGGGCGTTTATTTGTTCGGTTAACGACTGGGCAAACTTTTCAAACCGTTGGTCCCAATTCGGTAAGCCCTCGCGTTTAGATTTTATAAGATGCTGTAGGCTCAGTTTTATGGGGGTTAACGGATTTTTCACTTCGTGTGCTATCTGCTTTGCCATTTCGCGCCAGGCGGTTTCGCGTTGGCTTCGGGCAAGCTCTTCAGCACTGCGGGCAAGTTCAATAACCATTCGGTTATACTCGGAAATAAGCTGACCTACTTCATCGTTTCCCGAATACTCAATGGTGGCATTATTACCTGTTATGTTAACCCTGCTCATACTTTCGCGTATCATCTCAAGGGGCTTAGTTAGCTCCGAGGTTATGGCAACAACTAACGATATTGAGAGTAAAGCAAGCAATGCAAAGATGTTGATAATTGCCACTATTATGTCGTAGAGCTCGTTTTGGAGTTCCTCCTGCCTGGTAAAGTATGGGAGATTCAGGTAGGCAACAGTTTTTCCGTAAGGGTTTAGCAGTGGAACGTATGCCGAAAGAAACTTCGCTTTCCCAATGTTTTCCTGTTGCAGGTATTTCGGGGTGTTCATGTTGTGCAATTGATGCCATGCTATTGGGTTCATCATACTTCCAACAAGTTTCTTATCAAATATTTCAGAACGCGATGTGGCAAGTAGTACCCCTGTGGTGTCGTAGATGTTTATGTCGGTGTAAAATGTGTTTGAGAGATCAATCAATTTTCCTTCGAGAAATTCGGTATCCTGCCTGTTTCGGTTCATGTATGGTAGGTGGTATTCCAGCTCAAACTGAAGCGAAAGCAGTTTTTCGCTCAGGTTGCTGCGATTTCTGTCGTCAAAATTCTTTACGTTATAGTAAATGGTTGCACTGGCCACCATTAGCATCGATATAATGATGATTGAAACCATTGCCCATCCAATTTTATGCTTTAAGCTTGTAAGCTGGGTGCTTAGCTTAATGCCAAGAGCGTAAAGGTATAGGGTTAGTAGGATTAGGAAAAATATGAATATGTAGGCAATAGATGCAGTGGCACTCAGTAATCCTTGCCTTGGTTTGCTGATTATGATGATATCGGATGGATTTGGCTTGTATGATAAGTGGGTATAGCTGTTTTCGTTGAAAACCATGTAGGAGCCCAACAGGGTATCGGAATCGGTTACTTTCAGTTTATACTCATAGTTCCCCGATTTGGTAACCAGTTTGCCTTCATGATACTTTGCCCAGGAGTAACCTTTTAGCTGATTTCGTTTGTTTTTGCCTTCAATAAGCAGTTCAGGATAGCCTAAAAGTTCCCAGCTTGGCCGGCTGTTAAGCTCTATGTAAAGGTTACGAACCTCATCGTCGAAACGGTAGCTTAGTACACCAATGTAATAAATGTAACCCGAGTGAGTTGAAAGGTAGTAAAATCTCGAGTTGGGGAGTATGATTCCGTAACTCGATATTAGGTTATCGAAGAATAGAAAACAGTTGGTTTTACCACCCAATTCATCAATAATTATTGAATTCTCCAAACATACAGTAGCGGTTAGGTCGTACCGATTAAGATAATCCTTGAAGTACTCGCGGCGCAGATAGTCGTATAGCTCAACGTTTTTGTTGTCAATATCCTTAACGCAATTACGTGTATAAGAATCGGTAGTAAGGGTTTGGTAAAGCTGAGGGAGAATCATTTCGGCCAGAGGATCACGCTCGCTACTCAAGCTTACGGCAAGCACCTTTCTTACAGCAACTTCCTTCTGTCGGCTATATGCTGATACTGTCAGGGTAATATAGATTGATGTGACTGCTGTCAAGTATAGTAATGCCCTAGCTCCAATTCTTTTGCTTTTTACCCGGCATATCCAGTACAGCGAGCCCGAAATCGCTATAAACCATACATAACCGTAAAGTGAATTATAGCTGAAATCAACCATCAGGTAAAATGGGAGCAAAACTAATATCCCCAGAAGCGAGGAGAGCCTGAGAAAATGGTTAGTTTTTGTTTGTTCGTTAATTCTTAACCAAAGCAGGTTAAGGGTAATGGCTGCCAGAACCCAGAATACTGCCGATAGATACCCAATTACGGAGTAAAAGTTAAGGTTGAATATGTTGGAGGTATCAAGCGGTATTGTGGAGTGGCTAACAAGCGAAACAATCATTGCATGGGCAATAACGTATCCTAAAAACATCAATATCGATGTAAAACCCCATGCCATTTTTCCCACTATGGAATTTACATTCAGCCTGAATTCTTTTAAATTTCTGAAGGCGAAAGCAGCTATTAGCAAAGCCAGTAATGCATTGATAAGATAATCGCCAAGTGATGGGTTATACCACGTATGCGCGTATAGTTCCGGATTAAAAATGTGTATGGGCAATACCCCCGGAAAGGAGGTTTTTAGGGAAACAAACCTGACAAGTATAATGGCAGCAGTAAAAAGCAAGACTTGTATTACGGGATGTACTTTTTTAGTATTTCGGTTTAGTATGATGACAAAGGAAATTAGCAATAAAATCAGAGAAACGTATCGTAGTGTGGTTTTGATGTTGTCCTTTACGGCTGTGCCAGATACATTGGTTGGTACCAAGTAAAATGGCTCAAAATTCTTTGGCCGAATGGGAATGCAAAACGATTCCAGCTGCCTTGATATGCTAAATCCCGATAGTATTTTAAAGTCGCCAACATACTCGTTGGTAAGGTATTTGTTTTGGTAAGGGTATTCGTTGGAAACATGAATAAGAATTCGTGCGGAAATCGTCGAATCAACATTGTAGTTCCATAAGCTAACGAAGTAAGCACTATTAATTTTTATTAGCTCTGCAACATTCTTTTTAGGCGAACCCTCATCGGGTTCATTTTGGGTTGACCAAAAGCAAAGCCTATCTTTTTTATAGATGAAAATTTCAAACCGATCTTTTGCCGAAAGTGAGCTAATGTAGTTGAGACATCGCTGAAAAGAGCTTGAATTGCATGATGTGTCGATATCTTGTAGAAGTTTTTTTGATTGTTCAAGAGCAATATTAACCTTTTTTTCAAAGACGCTCTCAATGGTTTTCTTTTTTGTGGGTATTGGTTTAATATATGGGACTTTTTTCAGCCCATATTCCGAGGTAATTAGTAGCAAAGCTGAAATTGCTAAAAAGAGTATCGGTATGTAACGTAGTTGTCTTTTCATTTTCTGAGAAATGGTACAACAAAAATCAAGCCTAAATTATGGGTTATGGTATGGTTCTCCTTTTATGATTGTGAATGCCCTGTAAAGCTGTTCGGCAAAAATCACACGAACTATTTGGTGCGAAAAGGTCATTGGCGATATTGAGAGTTTCCCGTGACTTGCAGTTTTTACCCTTTCGTCAAATCCGTAAGGACCGCCTATAAAAAACGCCAGATCGCGTTGCCCGTTACCCATCCGTTTTTCAATGAAATTGGCAAATTCC
>DFYV01000159.1 GCA_002383425.1 Bacteroidales bacterium UBA4073
CAAAACATCAACCGTGAATCGTGAAACGTTAAACGTTAAACTATAACCATTTTTCCCTAACAACGAACAACGAATAACCATCAATTATCAACTATCAACTATCAACTATTTCCCCGAACAACCATCAACACATTAATCACATTAACATATCACTTTTTCTCTCATTTCTATTTTACTTGTATTTTCTCTGCGCCTGTCTGCGTTTAAATTTTTATTACTCAGGTGAAACGTAGCATTTTTAAAACTCATATTTAAGCTGAAACGATACCATTCGTCCGGGTGAAATCAAATTTCTGGAATCGATGTAGTTTTTATTCAGTAAATTGTTAACCGCTATAGATGCCTGTAAGTCCTTGTAAATAGATCGCCAAAGGTGTAAATCGATAAAGTAATAGCTTTCAATTTTTTCGGTATTGGTATCGTTAATCCACTGTTCGCCTTTATAGTTGAGCATAGCCGATAGATTAACAATGGAATTTCTCCAAACAACGGTTGTATTAAAAATATGGCTGGGTTGAAAAACCAGCTCATTACCAACCAGGTTTTCTTCAGTTTCCGGGTTAAGCCTTTTGTATTCAAGTATGTTTGTTTTCACATAACTGTAGGCTAATAACCATGAAAAGTTTTTACTAAGCTCAATATTTGCATTTAGCTCCATACCATAAATTTCAACCCTTGCAATGTTGCTTTTAACTATAATGGGACGCAGCTTATTGTTTAAAATAATTGAATCGCCATTAGCAATGTATGCATGGTAGTTTCTTCCTAATGAGTAATAAAATGAAGTAGATACCTTTAACTTGTCAAAGTAAAGAATATCAGCTCCTATTTCATAGTTGTCCAAAAATTCAGGTTTAAGCGAAGGATTTGCCAGTTTCATTCCCATGGAAATTCTGCCAGTTCGGCATAAATCATCCAGAACAGGAGGTCTGTAGCCCATACTGTATCCCAAATACGTTCTAAATTTATCAGTAATAAAGTATTGCATCGAAAGTCTGGGGCTAACCGCTGAAAAATCTGCGTCGTTTAAACTGCCTGTAAAACTTTGGAGGAAGCTGGTTTCGTTGGTAGGATTTTCCACAGTGAATTTGCCATCAAAGAACTTTGCGTAATCATATCTTATCCCGGCCAAAAAGCTCAGGGGGGTATTTCCAACTTTTATTTCATCGAGCAGGTAGATGCCAATCAAACTCATTTTTCCAGCATTTACAACTTTATCGGTTGATGTTTTATAGGTATCGGCTGCGTCAACTGCGCCATATCTTAAATCAACCCCAGTGTTGATTTTGTTGAACTTACCCAAAGGAAAGTTGTAGCTCGATAGCAAACCAAAATCGTCGCGGATGGATAAAACATCGTATCGGGTTATGGTTGTGTTTTTTAGGTTTTCACGAATATTCTCGTAGTACTCACGTAACGCATAGGTGGTTAGCTTAAGGTTGCTCTGTTCATTAAAATCAGCCCGATAGTTTACGCTACCCTTTAGGTTTTTATACCAGTTGTATGCCCCTTTTTCTGATGCTATGCTATCGTTGGTAAAACCGTAACCTGTGTAGTCAAATCCTGTACCACGTTGGCCGGAATAGTAACCTGCATTCAGGTCAATTTTTTGCTTTTTAAGCCCCAGAAATCCTGTTTTTACTTCAAAATTGTACTCATTTAGGAATGATGGCACTGAATACTCATTAATCTCGTCGGCCAAGCTGGCGATGTATCCGTCACTATTCCTGAAAAAAGTATTGAATGCCCAGTAAAATTTGTCCTGCGATTGAGCTAAACTTGCCCTTGCGGTGTATGTTGAAAAGCTTCCATAACCTAAAGCAACATCACCTTTCAAATCGTGAGTTGGAGTTTGTGTGATTATATTGATTACACCACCCATTGCATTCCCACCATGTATGGTTGAACCTGAACCTTTAAGTACCTCAATTTGCTTGACATTTTCTGTACTTATGGCGTTCCAGTTTACCGTTCCACCGTCGCCTTTATTTATAGGTACACCATCTACCATAACCAGGGTGCGCCCGGCCTCATTTCCCATGCCACGTATCGACACGTCAGCGGAGCCAAAAATGGATGCCCCCCTGCTAACAGAAATGCCCGATACCGCATAAAGGTACCCATCGGCCGAAAGTGCTGGCGTACTCTGAATCACACTTTTCCCTACCACATCAATTCGTTGTGGAACTTCCAGAATTTTCCTATCGGTACGGGTTGCTGTAACCACTACCGTATTTAGCTCATATACTTCAACTTCAAGGGGGATTACTATGGAATCGTTTGTTTGGCTTAGCTGTACCACCATGGTTTTGGGTGCAAACCCTAAACAGGATGCCTTTATTTCAATACCTTTCGGGTTATAGTTCCTGTCAAAATTTATAAAAAAATCTCCGTTTGACTGTGTGATCACTTTAATGGGGGTATTTAATATTTCAACTACAGCATTCGGTATTCCGCTGCCAGTTTCGTTATTTATTACTTTCCCCACAATGCTGTTTTGAGCGTTAACCCTTAAAGTGAAAACAGTAAGAATCAGAAATGCGATTTTAGCTCTCATGTACGTTCATGTTTGGTTAAACAAATAACTTAGTTTGATTTTTTTAGTTAAAATGTGTCTTTTCTCTCAATGTGTTTAAAAAAAAGTGCATATTTGCGATATGTAAATAAATACATAACGCAAAAGTAAAAAATATATGGATATGAGAAAAACTGCTGTTAAAATACAGGTCATATTTTTGATGGTATTGTTTTTGGCCTCGTGCAAGTATCTGTCCGATACAAGTGTTGATGATTCATCTGGGGCTTCATCAGCATTTATGCGAAATGGGAACAGTACATTTCATAACACTGACCCGGTTAAACTTGAGGTATCAAGAATTAACCTGAAGGGGGAGGTAAGCGATACTGGCGAGATTGATCTTAGTAAATTATACAAGAGAGAGGTGTTTATCAAGGAAAACTTCATAAACAACGAAAACAAGCCTCAATTTGTAGGTGCTTTCAGGTACATCGGGTACTCCCTTTTTGATATTCTGAATGCCCACATACTTCAAAAGCAAAATGCGAAGGATTTTCCCCCTATTGTTGATGCTTATATTGTTGTTGCTAACGATAAGGGTGAAAAGGTATCATTTAGTTGGTCAGAAGTTTTTCTTACCAACAATCCCCATCAGGTAATTATTGCAACCGAGGTAGCGCAAGTCAAACCACATAAAAAAGAGGTTAACTACCCGACGGGTAAAACTTGGAAATTAGTATCGGCAAGCGATTTGTTTTCGAATCGAATGCTCGAAAACCCTACAACCATCTCCGTAATATCATTCAACAAAAAGGAATACCCAATAAACCGAAACATTAAACCCCTGTATAGCGAGAACCTGATTGTCATTAAAGCGGATAGCAGTTTTTCCATACCCCTTATTAAAAATTCGGGAAAATTTATTGAATACAATACAACTTTTTATGGGATGGGAATGGGATATCATCCAAACCCCGTATTTAAGGGAATGCCTTTAAAAACGGTGTTATCTGAGCTTCAAATTCCATTCGGCAGGGAATGGTTTCGTAACGGGTTAGTCTGTTTTGCTTCAATTGATGGGTATAGAGCGATTTATAGCTACAGCGAACTCTTTAACAGAGCTGATCAGGTTATCCCAATACTCGCCATTCCTGACGATGTCTTTGACGGTGGTTATTACAGAATTTTCCTGCCAGCTGATTTTTATGCCGACCGAAGCGTTAAGGCGTTAAGTGAAATATTCTTTTTTATGGATTAGTGTAAATACCAATGAGACAGGTATAAAAAGTATAAAGTTTGTAAAGGTTGTAAAGGTTATAAGGTTATAAGGTTATA
>DFYV01000045.1 GCA_002383425.1 Bacteroidales bacterium UBA4073
TTAAAGATTCCTTTTTCCGAACAACCATCAACCATCAACCATCAACTATTTTTCCGAACAACGAACAACGAACAACGAACAACCATCATTGGGCCATGACGCCTAACTTTTGGGAAGGCGGGGTTTAGGGTTTAGTAGCTGAAGCAAAACCTCGTCTTCCCATCCGTGAAGGGTTTTCAACCAATCCTTTTTTACCCCTACCTTGGTAAATCCGAGATTCTGAAACAGCCTAAGGCTAGCGGTATTGCTTGCCGATACATTTGCGTAAAGCTGATTCAACTGCAACACCTCAAAGGCATAGCTTATAAGCACCTTTAGTGCCTCAGTGGCATACCCCTTACGCCTATCCTCGTTCCTGGCAATTAAAACCCCTACCCCCGCACGGAGATGGTAAGGGTCAAAATCGAACAGATCAACAAGTCCAACAGGCACATTCATCAGGGAGTTTTGATCCTTTGCCTCAATAATCAGTCGCAGCTGTTTCAACTCCCAAATGTCGTGATGCGAAATTTCAATATACTTTTTGAGTAAGTATTTTGAGAAAGGTGTAAGCGTATTGCTTACCTTCCAGATTTCCAGGTTGTTTTCCCAACTGTAAAGTAAATCGACATCTTCGGGCTCAGGTGCACGAAGTTTCACCACGCTGTTTTCAAGAATGCTATCGCCCATTACCTTTTTTCGAGTTTAACCAGAATTGCATTGGGGAACCCCATAGAGTTAACCTTTTCGAGCATTTCGGTAGCCTTTGGTTTATCGTTAAAGGCACCAAAGTAGTAGCGGTACAATCCGTCGTTGCCAACCTCTTCGGTTACGAATAGTCCACGGAAAAAGTCGGGGGTTAAAGGAATCTCGCTTGTTGCAACAAGTATGGTAAACACACTTTGCCTGGTTATCAGGTTTTTCTGCATTGCTGCAACCAAGCGCTGTAGTTCATCCTCGTTAACCAGAACTGCCCTTGATGCTCCCATATCGATAATGGTATTGAGATGTTCAATGGCATCAGCTTTTGACCCGTAAACGCCCATGCACACCAAGCGGCGTGACCCGATTGTAAACTCGCGCAACCTTATGTTAAACTGTTTTTCAACCCTTTTAATTAGTTCAGCTGGAATTGTATCGTCGATAGGCGCAAGCATTATGGTATAACTTTGGCTTTGGGGTTTTAAGTGTTCAGGTATATCAACAAACTCAATTTTAAGATTTTTATTGGGATTAAACACCCTTATGCTTGCCCGTCGGTTTAGCTTACGACCATGGGGATTATCAGAACCATCGGGGTTGGTATTGGCAGCAAAGCTAACTAATGAGCCCATGCCCCTTACTACAAATCGTTTTTCATCTATTCCCTTGTTAACCAGGTATTCAACAACTGCATTTGCCCTTCGGGCAGAGAGCATGAGGTTATACATAGGTGAGCCTTTGCTATCGGTATGCCCAATCACCTCAATATATAAATCGGGGTAATCGGTCATCAGCTTAAATACCTTTTCGAGTTCAAACTGAGCATCGCGCTTTAACTCGTAGCTATCAAAATCGAACAACACGTAGTTGAACTTAATCACCTCGCCTTTTGACATGGATTTGGCATCGAGGTTAATGTCTAAAAGATACTTTTCCTGGTTATAAGTTGTGGGGATATGGAGTTGTAACGGTTTCATGAGGTAGAATTGACTGGTAACTTCAATGGAATATCTCCCAGGTTTGACTGCCACGCTGTAACTACCGTCGTTTAAAGGGAGTGTCATGGCAACCAGATTACTTGCTGTGTCCTTAACCAGTATGGCTATGCTGTCGGAACTAATATCGGCATTATCGGAAAGGTTGACCTTGCCAAAAAGTTCAACCTTTCGAGCTATACTTGGGTAAATAGATACGTTATAAAGTTCATAGAAATTCGATTGATTTGAAATAGCTATAGGCATAACGCCCGAAAGGGAATCGAGTGGGAAAAAGTAAAGCTCATCGTCGGGAGTGTTAAAGGGATATCCAAGGTTGATGGGCATTGACCATGAGTTCCCGTTTAATTTTTGGGTGTAAAAAATGTCGAAACCGCCCATGCTGTTATGCCCCTGCGACGCAAAGTATAAGGTTTTACCATTGGCGCATAGTACCGGCGACTCCTCGTTGTAAGGGGTATTGATTTGGGGGCCAAGGTTTACTGGTTCGCTCCACTTGCCACCTGGCAGCAAGTTGGACTCATAAATATCGGTTCCACCGTAACCACCCTTTCGGTTCGATACAAAATAAATGTGATTGTCATCGGCCGACAGTGATGCAAAGGTTTCCCAATCCTTTGAATTTAGAGGAGCGGGTAACTTTTTAACGGGCTGCCACTTTTCGCCTACCAGGGTTGAGAAGTACAAGTTGCCCGTGGTAATTTCATTAACAAAAAGGATAAGGTAGTCGCCGGTGTAGTTGAGGGCAGTAGTGTAGAGTTCACCCTCAACCCTCAAGTCGAGGGTTATATTCTTAGGTGATGCCCATTTGCCATCAACCCATTTGGTGTAGTAAACAGCGGTGTAAAATTTTTCCTTTACGGTAAAAACCATAGTTTTTCTATCGCCCGATATTACGGGGTAGTTGCAGTTTTTGTTTCTTGTGGGAAAAAGGTCGATATGTTCGGTTTTCAAATCAATTGGCCTCGAAAGGAAATCGCTCGCCACTTCGCAGGCTTTGATTTGCTGGTTAACATAATCGAGGTTAAATACATCTTTTACATCGATATTATCCTTAAATTTCTGGAACGCCTGCAAAGCTTCATCAAACCGAAAGTTTACCATGTAAGCTTGCCCCAGGTAAAAGAATGTTTGAATTGGAGCGCCCCTTTCACGGTAATAGCCCTCTCTGTATTTTGGATTTATGTTACTGGAGGCTTTCTCAAGATATGGTATTGCACTATGCTTTAATCCTGGTATTTTTAAGTAGCACAAGCCAAGCTTGTAAAGCACATTGGCATTGGTAGAATCGATTTGGTACAGACTCTGGTAAAGCGGAAGGGCTTCCTTGTAATCCTGAAGGAAAAAGTAATACTCGGCATCATTGAAAAGTTGCCTGAAATTTTCCTGAGCATTAACATGGCTTGATGTTACAGCTATCAAAAATTGTAGTGCAAGGAATCCCCCTATAAGTTTAAGTTTTACCATACTTAGACAAGTTGCATGAAACCTATAAATCAACCGATAAGCAAATTTAGCGTTTATTAACTAAATATACTAATGTTTGATGTTACTGACCCAAAAGAATATAGTTACGCAAATTACTAAAAAATTGGATAAAAGAAACATACCTGAGAATTTTGCAGCTTACCTAAGGCTGTGACTTAAACTGAGGCTGAGGCTAAGGAAGGGAAAAGGTTAAAGGATAAAGGAACAAGCAATGTGATTTACAAATATGATCCCAGTCTAAAAAGGCATTTTTTGTTTAACCGCAGAATTTACAGGGGAAATGCAGAGAGATAGCACGATTGCACGATAGCACG
>DFYV01000044.1:0-2845 GCA_002383425.1 Bacteroidales bacterium UBA4073
TAAATCTATATATAACCACTGCTTCCTGATCTTAAGGTGGACTAAAACAAAGTTCCCGGAATACAAAAACGCCCTAAAATCGGATATTTTAGAGCGTTTAGGTTTCGTTGGGTAAATCATTGTGGAGCTGGAGGGAATCGAACCCTCGTCCAAACAAGGAACCAGCTTGCTTTCTACATGCTTAGCCTTTCTTGATTGTCGGGATTGGTCAGGTGAAAGGCAACCGAACCCATCCTTAACCTTTGGTTGTTTCATCGGGGTTTAAAGGTATCGCCCCGACTATCCCCGTTTGATCGGTGCCCCATATACCGGAAACAACAGGGCGTAATTTCCGGCGGGACATCTCGTCCCCACGCATCCTAGGCATAGGGATTAAGCCTTAACTCCTTGAGCTATTAGGCAGCGAGAGCGTAGTTTGTTTCGCCGTTTATTGGTTTGTGCCCGGGATTAACGAGCCGGCCTCACGACGCTCGGCATGCTTACAAACCCATTCTACTTGCTGTCAAAACCACGTCAGCCCCCTTAGCTGATGATTTACAAAGTTAGCTACTTTGCATTAATATTAAACGTTAGGAAATAAAAAATGTTTCAGGTAACCTATTGTATCCTTAAATCTACCCGGTAATCATCAATCAGGAATTCCCCTTTATACTTATTCCTGAATCCTGTTTTAATTACCAAATCGGGAGTTAGCTCAACGTTATGCAGTATAAATGTAAACACAATATCGTGCCATTCATCGGGATTGGCCTGAACAGGTGTGCTTATTTCAAAAGACTTTTTATACGATGTGCACCCCGATTTAGCCTCAACAAAGTACTTAAGATTTATATCAGATGTCTTTCGGAACTGCCGGTATGATACTTTTATTTCCAGCGGTTGACAAGGGTTGAGGGTGTCAACCCTAAAGGTGCTCTCCAGGTAATACCCCTTCTTTTTGGGTATTCGGAAATATGCGGTTCGGTTGATCCTGGATGTAGAAACGGGAATAGTATCGTTAGGAGTGTAGCTATCAAAATCGTACTTCGTAAGATTTGCATATACCTTGCCCGAACCTGTTAAGATTCTTAGGTTCTCCTTATGGATTAAGGGATCGGCATCGGTACGCTCCAGCAATGCCACAAAGTAAGGTTTTCCAAATGCTTTTGCTGGTATTTCGGGATTAAAAACCCTAATCAACCTGTAGTTTGACGAGCTGAGCAATGTATCAAAATCAATACCTCTTATTGCACCCAATGTTACATCGAATAGAAACCAATCGCCCTTTTGTATGGAACTGAGCTGCGATGCACTATTAACCTCGATGCAGGTACTACATTTGGGATTCCTGTTGAGGAAATAAAACGGGGTAGGATCGGTATAGTATATTTTTCTATCGCCTAAATCATTAGTTTTAATATATTCAGCAGCATCGTATAGTGCCCAGTCGGTTGAGGAGATCGAAACGGGGTAGTTTTGGACAGCAAACGGCAGATGTATAACTGATGCAAACCCCAATACAAGAGCACCAATGCGCACTGCCTCGCTCCTAAAGATGATGAAAAACATCTTGGCAAAAAGGTACAGTCCCCGGGTAGCCATTACGGCCATAAAAGGGACTATGGCTGCCATGTAACGCGATAGGCCTTGAGAATTTCCAATACCTTGCCACCATGCAAAAGAATGAGCTATAAAATAGGTTACAAAGGGCAATACCACAAGCACAAACTCCTGCGAGTACTCATTTCGTTCACGAATGAAAAGCCAGAATCCCGCAACCAAACCCGTAACAAAAAATATCTCGTTGGGGATACCAAAAAATCCAGGGCTTCGGAGGATAAACTGGGCAAACTCCCCACGACCAAAAATGGCATCGCTCCAAAGCTTAACATCATTAAATAGCCAGAATAACCCTTTACCAAAGAGTAAGCCCACCAGACTATATAGCACAAGGGTACTAAACATCAAAGGTATATACTTAGGCTTTCGCCAGCGTATAAAATAGATTGTATAAACAGGTATAAGAATTAAACCATCGAGGCTGATAAGCGGTAAAAGCGAGATAACCAGTGCCCCTGCAATAAATCTATTTTTTATAAGCAGATATGTGGCAAGAATAGCAACAAAAGCAAACATAATTTCAGTAGTTCCACCAAAAAATGTTATCATGAAAACAGGGGTAAAACTACTAATAACCAGTGCCAGAAGGGGGCTTTTCATTTTCAGCTCCTTGGCAACCCTGTAGGCAAAATACCCAGAGAGTATGCCCAGCATGATGTTCATAAGCTGCATCGATTTAAACCCGAGCAATGCAAAAGGTGCTGCAAACAAAGTAAAGATGGGATTGGCCCAGCTGTTCAAAAGATTTTCAGGATTGGCCAAAGCCCAGCGGGCATACTGGTAATGCATAATCGAGTATGAACCGCCAGAGTAGCCATCGCCTAAGACCAGGATTACAACATCAATGGCAAGTATTACGGCAACAAGCACATACATCAATCGCTTTTCGCTAATATCGCTCAATGACTTGATGAAACTGTTGAAGTTCATGATAGTATGTATTATTAGTAATGGCTTATGTAACCTGGTGGATTACCACATCGTATCCCGGCATAAAAATAATACTAATAATGAAACAATAGATTAATACACGGTTAATTCTATTTTTGAGGTGCTAAGAAAAAGTTAAAGGATAAAGGTTCAAAGTTCAAGATCCCAGATTCCAGATTCCAGATTCCAGATTCTTTTTTACGAACAACGAACAGAACGAGTTAAAAGTTAAATGTTAAATGTTAAATGTTAAAAGACATCAAACTCATCAATCTAATTAACCGTGAACCGTGAACCATCAACCATCAACTTCAAC
>DFYV01000044.1:2881-4849 GCA_002383425.1 Bacteroidales bacterium UBA4073
TTTTCCGAGCAACGAGCAACGAGCAACGAATATCCATCAACCCAACTTGTCTCGATTTATCGGGATCAACCCATCATCACATTTTTTCCTGTCATTTTTATTTCACCTTAATTTCTCTGTGCCTGCCCCGTAGCGAAGCGTATCGGGGGTTCTCTACGCCTTCCCTGGGTTCTCTGCGGTTAAATTTTTATTACTCAGAAGAAAATTACGTCAATTTAGCTTGCGATGAAAATGTTGTAAGATATTGATTATCAAGCAGGGGTCGGGATGTTTGAAATTACGATGAATCAAAAGTACCTGCGCACACCCTTCCTGAACTGCTGAAGTGTCGGAATGGGGAGATGGTCACTACGGCTGAAGAGTGGGAAAAGCAGAGAATTCCGAAACTGTTGGAGCTGTTTGCTGGCTTCCGAATGGTAAAAAAACCGGGTCACCCGGTCAAATGATTGAAAACAATTACCAGTGAATATTAAAGTAGCGGGTGGCTAACCAGTGTTTGTACATAGGATCCAAAAACTGGATACGTCCCTGTATCTCATCAATGATATCCAATTCAATAAGGCGTTTCCTCAGTTGAATAACAGTCGCCGAAGTGCCCAGGTTGTATTTAGCTAAAGTGGCTTTTGAGGTCAGCTGTTTTTCGTTATTCAATATCGCTTCCAAAAATGATAATTGCCTCTTACTCAACGAATCGGTCACATTCACAAAAAGTAGGCTGAGCTGGTTGATAATGTCTTCGAACGCGTTTTCAACAATTTCGGGAGTAGATCGTTTTCCGGTTCTGAACCATACCTGCTGGGCCAACTGTTGTACATAGTAAGAATGATTGTCGGCCAAAACAGCAATCCGTTCGGCCTCGGCCGGTGAAATCTCCTTTTTCGTGTCGGTAAAACGTTTTTGAATAAACGAAACCCAGTCTGCTGTCGGTATCTTTTCTAAAAACATAATATCACCGAATTTGTAAAAAGGCATCGCATAATTCGAAAACACATCCAATAACATATGCTGCTTACTACCATATAAACAATAGGCAGTTTTCTGATGTGTCTGCCAATGGGCCCGCAATTTCCGCTGAAAAGTATCGGGGTGCTCAAATAACGCAATATTTTGGAATTCATCGATGCAAATGATAATATTCAAATCCTTTTTTATAGCGATATTTTCTGCCAGATTGAGGATATCATCCGGACTTTTCTGCAATTGTTCCCAACCAATCGAAAAAGATATATTACTTTGCTTATCGGGAGAGAACGATATCTGAGGCATCAATTGCTTCAAAAAGAGCCGTGTATTTTTTACCAGATCATCCCAGCCCGAAGAGGTGGCTTTCAACACTTCGTTCGCCAGTAACAAGTAAAATTCGTATTCACTCCGAATATTGAAAATATCGAGATGTACGATCTTCAGTTTTTTGTTCTCCTTTATTGCCGATAAAGAAGCAAGTTTCACCAGAGAAGTTTTTCCCCAACGGCGCGGCGAAATAATAATAGTATTAACACCCGAATTAAAATTATTTTTGAGCCTGGTCATTTCTTTTTCCCTATTCGTGAAATCAATTTCCTGAGGCAATTTCCCATAAGCAAACGGTGTATTCATAATTCTCTCTTTTTTCAGTAAAGATAAGTTGTATTTTTATAACTTACAAATATATAACTTATAAATTTGCAACATATGGAAAAACAACGCATCAATTTATAACTTCCGAACTCCTGACGTAATAGCAAATTAACCACGTAGGATAATTTATAAATAAAGCAAGGTGTTTTAAATTAAGCATATATCCAACGGGGTTAAAATGTCGCAAGTTTACATATAATTAGAAGGGAGAAATTGTAAATTGCAAATTACGAATTACGAATTACGAATTACGAATTACGAATTACGAATTACGAATTACGAATTAGAGTTCATAAAGTTAAAAGGAAAAAGGGAAAAATAAAAGGCATTGATAAACTCAAATTCTAAATT
>DFYV01000146.1:0-6787 GCA_002383425.1 Bacteroidales bacterium UBA4073
CGTTGTTGATTGTTCGGGAAAATAGAGGTTTTGAATATTGAATTTGAAATCTGGAATCTAAAATCTGAAATTTTGAATCTGGAATCTGGAATCTGGAATTTTGAATTTAGAACCTTAATCTTTTAACTTTTAACTTTTAACTTTATTGTTCTACACGATAACCATCATTTTTAATTAAAATTGGCTTCTGAGATTGGATTCATAAATAATTATCTTTCAACAAATAGTGCATCGTTGCACTCTAAAACAGCCTGTATGAGATATAATTGCAAAACAATCATGTCGCTATCAATCTATTCAATTTTAGCGATAAGCGTAAATTCATGTAATACGCAAACCCATACCAATGGCAAATCCATTTCCATAGATAAAGCTTTTGCCTCACTGTTCTATGCTGACTCCGGTGGGATTTCCGGAGCCGATGGAGTCTTTTCGGTTCTTCTACCCGATTCCTCTTCCGTCTTTTTTCTGGGCGATTGTTTTATTGGTGAGGTGATAAATGGTTCTCGCGATTTGAAAACCCCAATGCTTCGAAATGCTTTTAACCTTATCGATAAAAATAAAAGAACAGCAAGAGCCATTGTACGAGGAAGCCTGACCGAGCCATTAACTCTTATGGAACCTTACAAAGCTAAAGGTGATTCAACCTATCGATGGTACTGGCCGGGACATGGGTTTACTAAAGGCGATACGCTTTATGTATTTGCATTAAATCTTTACAACGATCCCTCAGCAAGAGTTAAGTCAAACAAACCAGAGAATAAGCAAAATGAAGCCGATAAATTGGCAGAGGATATGTTTTCATTCAGGATATCCCAAATTGACCTATTATCATTTAAACTTCCTGATTTTAAACACATAGAGACCCATAAAGTTGATTTCGACTATACAAAGTATCCCATCGAT
This sequence comes from Bacteroidales bacterium UBA4073, assembly GCA_002383425.1. Lineage (GTDB taxonomy): Bacteria > Bacteroidota > Bacteroidia > Bacteroidales > Tenuifilaceae > Tenuifilum. The sequence goes on from DFYV01000146.1 coordinate 907, forward strand.
TTTGGGAATTGTGTAATGATCGATAATTGGTACGTCTATATATATGGAACCAAAAATCTACCCGGATTTTCGAAAATTCATGTGGCTCGAATTCCATTAAATAGTAATACATTTTATAAGGGATGGGAGTATTACACGGACAAAGGTTGGGATTACAATATTGAAAAATCGACTCCAATTGCGATTGACATATCGGTCTCGGAGCAGTTTAGCATCTTTAAATATAAAGATAAATACATCCTGCTAACCATGGAGCGCGCTGGTTTTGATATCTACACCTATACCTCCAACTCACCTATCGGACCCTTTACAAACAAAAAGTTTATATATCACACCCCGGAACATGAGGCAGATTCGACCATGAAACTTTTTACATATAATGCTCTTGCGCACCCTCAATACATTGAAAACGATGAACTATTGGTTTCATATTGCATAAATTCATTAAATGTTAAGGATGTATTTGATAATGTGGAAAATTACAGGGCTCGCTTTATAAGAGTACCTATACAGATGATATTGGAATAAATACAGAGTTTCTGATTCATGCTTGTAAATCAATATTTTACAAAGTTTTAATCGTAAAATAAATTGACAAAATTTTCTTCTGAAAATCCTAATATAGTAGCGAGTAACGAGTAGCGAGTAGATAGTAATTATAGGATTTAGGATTTTATGCTTCAATCTCGTTACTATCTACTATATTCTCGTTAATATCTACTATATTCTCGCTACTATTATGATCTCGCTACTATTATGATCTCGCTACTAACTACTATCTACTCACTACTGTTTTAGAGTTTAGTATTTTCCACCTCATTCTCGCTACTATGCTTCTTTTTCCCCTTTTGCTTTGAGCCCTTTCCACTAATTTCCTCTACTTTCCTCTACCTTCCTCTACTTTCCTCTACCTTCCACTATCTTCCTCTACCTTCCTCTATCTTCCTCTATCATCCTCTACCTTCCTCTACCTTCCTCTATCTTCCTCTACCTCCCTCTATCTTCCTCTATCTTCCTCTATCTTCATCTACCTCCCTCTAACGATTCACTTTTATAAAGGATAACCCCATCGCTTTAACCTATCCCTATCGATCCATCTTGCTAAATTCTTGTTCGATTCCCCATACCTCAGCTCAATCCAGCTTTGAATTTTTCCACTAAAAGTAAAACTGGGTAACCGAAAATATCTATCGATGGCAAAGGGCAAGTCCCTGGCTATGGGGTATAGTGACGGGATATTCATAAAGTACTGCTTAAATGGGGTATTGCCAAGGGTAAATCGATTCAAAAAGCGCTGCATCTGAAGTGCAATGTATGATAATCGCACGTTTACCCTTTTCAAAGATAAATTTTCAGGTATATCGATTTGTAGAGTTTTACAAAACAGCTCAATGAACTGCACTGGGTTTTCAGCAAAATCCTCATACAGGAAAATGTGAACATTTAGTGTGCCATACAGCGTAATATAATGGTTAATCAGCTTATCGTAATCAAAAAGTTTTGGGTTAAAAAGATGGTACCCCATAAATGGCTTACGGAACATGGGCTTAATGCCCAAAAAGCGACTTGGGGAGTAAGTTCCACCCGACATAACGTAATGGCTATAGGCGGATGCCAAAACTTGATGCTGATTGCGAATAAAAATTACCACCTGCGCATCGGGAAAAACATCATTCAGCCTGTGCGACATGAGCTCAACAAACTCGCCACCGCCAAACCCAATATCCAGACCCCCAACCAGAATCTCATCGCAAACCACTACCCTGTTTGTCGCTGCCTCTTGGGCTAGCCAGCTTTGAAATGCAACGGGTGAAAATGAAAATATGTCGCTGAATACAAGTCTGTTAAAAAGTTCCTCTCTTTTTACAGCATAAATGTTACGCACTTTGGGGTAAAACTCATTCTGAAACCACTTTGTGGCCGTTTTGGGATAACCAATATGCAGAATTGCCGATTTCATAGGAAATAGCCATATTGCTCCAACACCTCGCTATCGAAATACCTGGTAAGATTGCGGTTGCTGTTAGCATAAAAATTTTTAATGTACTCCATGTCCTTTGGTCTTAAAAATTCATTCTCGGTCAGGTAATGCCCGAAAATGGGCATCGGATTCAAATACTTGATTACCCCACGGCCTACTGAGGTCATTCCCGGGATATGGCATACAAACCGTTTTCGGCCAACGGGTTTTTTGTAAAAATGATTTACAGCCTTGAGTATTGGCATGCAGTATATCCTTAAACCCTTATTAACAGGGCTATATGTCACCTTGTCCCAGTCCACCTCTAAGCCATGTTCCAAACTAAAGCGATGTATAAACTGCTTGCTATCATTTTTAAAATCCTCATAAAGGTAAACCCTAACCTGCTTATCGCTAAAAAGCGACTTGTAGTATTCAATCAACCTATCGTAAAGCAGGTGCTCAAAGCTGAAAACCTCACCCGAATACAACCACCGCCTGAAGCTGAACGTGCCACCATTCTTAACATATTGCTGGTAAGCCGATGGAATAAGCGATTGCTGCCGCCTGATAAAAATTATTACCGTTGCATCAGGAAAAACAGACTTTATTTTTTGAGCAATACCAAATGAATAGTATCCATAATGCCAACCATATGTTATGGGTGTGGTAAGAAATTCTGAACTAAATATTTTTATCGTCTTATCTAAATTTATTACCTTTATTATGTCTAATTTTACTTTTTCACTATCAAAATCCAATACATCGGTATTTAGAAAAAATTTGTTTGTAAAATAAAGATTAACGAAACTGGCATTAGTTACAAAAGGGAAAAATGAATTTTGTAACCATTTTGTTCCAGTTTTCGAATAACCTATATGAATTAGTGCTTTCATAATATTGGTCATTTAAAAATTTATTTGTCTTATTTTCAAATATTTGATGTTTTAGGTAAGAAATTTGTTATAATTTTGTAAAGATAAAAATAAGAAGGCATATGAGAAAGATTTTTCTGATAATCATTTTCTCATTCGTTTGGAATACAATTTTCCCTCAGAACGGATGGGAATGGGTCACGCACTTTTCTCAAAGTCCAAATCCAAATATAGGTTCTCCAAATTACGAGATGGATATCTTTGATATTAAAAGATCATCAATCAGTAACATATATGTAATTGGGAATTATATCTCTAATATACATATTCAATCTGAATCTAGAATAGGATATCCAGATCAATCTTCTACTTATACTGATATTTTTATTGCAAAATTTAATTCAGAAGGAAATCTTATATGGCTCAAAACAGCTGGCAGTTCCTTACATGATTATCCCGATGCAATAGCTATTGATGAACAAGAAAATATATATGTTTCAGGAAGATTTCAAGACACATGCGACTTTGGTGATGGTATAACTCTTTCATCTACAGGTGGTTTTGATGGTTTTATTGCAAAATACAATTCTAATGGAGAAATTGTATGGGCTAAAAAGATAGCTTACGGAAACCTTGCTGACCGTATTTCCGCTATCACCATTGGTAAGGATGGAAACCTATATGTTGCCGGAATGTCGCAGAGTACCAGTTTTAATGTGGGCGATAGCTTATTCACTAACGCCGACGCTTACAGAGATCTTTTCCTGGCCAGCTACACCCCCTCGGGAACTTTCCGTTGGTCACGACAAATACCCGGAACCAACAATAGCTCCCTATTCCGTGCCATAGCAGTTGATGAAACCAACTACCTTTACGCTGGAGGGGCCTTGGCAGGAACGCTGACCATTGATGGAACCCCTTATAGCTCTGGAGGAAGTGGCGATATTATTTTGATGAAAGCAAGCCCAACCGATGGCTCCGCCTTATGGGTGCGCAAAGGGGGAAGCGCTGCCGATGACCAGCTTAACAGCATTGCCGTTTACGATAACTTTACTTACCTTACAGGGTACATCCAAGGAACTGGAACTATTGATAGTACTGCATCGCAACAATCGTCGCAGTTCACCACTGCTGGAGGGAACGACATATTTCTTGCCAAGTATAACCTGGAAGGGCGGCTAATTTGGAAAAAAACGCTGGGTTCCACGGGTGGCGATGTGGGTTATGGATTGAACATCCTAAATAACGTAGTGGTTACAACCGGATACTTTAACGGTACCATCAACTTTAATCTGGATACCATAGTATCGGGCGGGAATAACGATGCAGCCTTTTTTGTATTCGACGTGGAATCGAATGCTGTACTGGCCAAATCGGTTTCAGGCACACTCGACGACCGTGGCCAAGGTGTTGCCCTTGACACCAATTACAACGTTTACATTGGAGGGTACTTTAACTCGCCCACCCTTACTGTGGGCGACAGCACACTAACTAACTCGGCATCGGGTTACAAAGATGCATTCCTGGCTAAAAATAAAAACGAGTTTACCGCTTCATTCACTTACAAAAAAGATGTCAGCTGTAATGGGGGTTCTGATGGGGCACTAACCGTAACCACGTATTTTGGTAATCCACCCTATACCTACTCATGGACTAAAGATGGTTCCCCCTATTCGGCAACTGATTCTGCAATCACAAACCTTACAGCTGGCACTTACCAGGTAACCATTACCGATAACATCTCTAACCAGGCAATATTAAGCCATACTGTAACCCAACCCACTGCTTTAGGGTTAAGCTATACTAAAACCGATGTAAGCTGCTGGGGTAAAATGGATGGCAGCATTGATATAGCTGTTTCGGGCGGTACATCACCCTATAACTACTTTTGGACTTCAACCGATGGTAACGGGCATGTGGTAAATAGCGAAGATCAAACAGGCCTTTCAGCGGGTACCTATCAGGTGCAAGTAAGTGATGCCAATGGCTGCAACCTTGACAGTAGTATTACGATAACCCAACCTGCCAAAATTACGATTACTGGTGTTGTAACACCCATAACTGGTTCAGGAAATAATGGGGAAGTTAACATTACAGTTAGCGGTGGTTCAGGGACATACAGTAGTTATTCATGGTGGTTCGGCGGTTCAGAAATAGCAACCACCGAGGATATATCAGGACTAAACAATGGAGGCGATTACAAGGTTATTGTTACAGACAATACCACTTGTAAAGACTCCAACACCTTTACCGTTCTCGATGAGCGGGTATTCCATGCATGGGTTTCGTCGCAAACCAACGTAAAATGCAAGGGCGAAAGTACAGGTGACGTTACCGTTTCGTATGCTGAAAATGTTGGAACGGTTTCCATACTCTGGTCAAGCGGCGAAACAACATTTACCATAACCGGCAAACCCGCTGGTAGTTATTCCGCTACACTAACCGACGATTATTTAATTCCTGGCGACCCATCTGATGACAAAACCACCGTAGTAAATGTTGAAATTACAGAACCCTCGCAGGTTCTTAACGGAACAATCACAGCTTACCCAACCACATGCTATGGCGGAACCGATGGTATATTAGACCTTACTCCCAGCGGAGGAACAACCCCTTACAGCTACTTGTGGAATACCACACCAGTTAGAATCACCCAGGATTTAAGCAATTTGTCAGCCGGAATATATCAAGTAACCATAACCGATAATAACGGATGTACTGCAATAAGATCAGGTGAGGTTACCCAACCAGACAGCATCTATTTTGAATTTTTGTCAACTCAGCCATCGTGCTACAACACCTATACGGGCTCTGTAAGCGTCAATAACCTTACTGGTGGCACTGCTCCATACAATTACCTCTGGTCGAATACCCTTACATCTCCTACCATTTCAAATATAAAGAGTGGCAATTACTGGCTAAAAGTAACCGATAGCAAGGGTTGCAACCGAACCAAATCCACATACCTTGACCAACCATCCGAAATTTCGGTAAGCCACTCTGAAAACAAACCCACATGCCCCGAATCGAAAGACGGAAGCATTGG
>DFYV01000146.1:6803-11563 GCA_002383425.1 Bacteroidales bacterium UBA4073
AATAGTTGCACAAAGGAATACGAGGTGATTCTTACATCTGCTAATCCTACACCTACGGCTGGCTTAACAAGCAGCGACACCGATAATTCGATATGCCCGGGCGATACTGTTATCTTCACAGCCAGTGGGGGTGCTACATACGAATTCTTCCTCAACGGGTTAACGGTTCAGGGTCCAGGAGTCGCCTATGCCTACAGCAATTCTTTGCTTGTCAATGGCGATAAAGTGTTTGCTGAGGTTACATCGGCAGCTGGGTGTAAAGCGATTACCGATACAATAACCACGACTGTCTTTACTCCTCCTACCGTTACGGCCATTGCCAGCGCAAACCCAATTTGCGAAGGCGATGGGGTAACACTTACCGGAAGTGGAGCGGTTTCCTATACATGGGATAAAGGCGTGATAAACGGTGTTGAATTTATCCCTTCAAGTACCGATACCTATACCGTTACTGGAACCGATGGCAATGGCTGCCAGGATACTGCTCAAATTACGGTAACGGTTAACCCTGTTCCAGTTGCTGTTATAAACACTACTGATCCCTTAGAGTACTGCGAGGGTGAAACCATTAGTACCCTACTCCATGCCTCTCCTTCCGATGGATCATTCTACCAGTGGATAAAGGATGGTATAAACATTTCGGGAGCCCACGCAAGTTCTTACACCGCAAGTGAACCCGGATACTACTCGTTCTACGTAATCAAAAACGGATGTATGGGCATTAGCGATGAGGTTGCGATTGTGGTACACCCCCTTCCCACTGTTACTATAACCGATTTTACCCCCGTTTGTGTTGATGCCTCACCGTTTACCCTCAGTGGCGGTTCGCCTGCCGGTGGGGTTTACTCAGGCCCAGGCGTGTCGGGCGATATCTTTGACCCTACGGTTGCCGGCGTTGGTACTCACAGCATCATCTACTCCTACACCGATGGTAATGGCTGCGTCAACTCCGATACCGCCACAATTGTCGTGAATGCCCTGCCAACCGTTACGCTGACTGATTTTACCCCCGTTTGTGTTGATGCCTCACCGTTTACCCTCAATGGCGGTTCACCTGCTGGCGGGGTTTACTCAGGACCAGGAGTTTCGGGCGATACCTTTGACCCTACCATTGCCGGAGTTGGTACTCACAGCATCATCTACTCCTACACCGATGGTAATAGTTGCGTCAACTCCGATACCGCCACAATTGTTGTAAACGCCCTGCCGACCGTTACGCTGGCCGATTTTGATCCCGTTTGTGTTGATGCCTCACCGTTTACCCTCAATAGCGGTTCACCTGCTGGCGGGGTTTACTCAGGACCAGGAGTTTCGGGCGATACCTTTGACCCTACGGTTGCCGGCGTTGGCACTCACAGCATCATCTACTCCTACACCGATGGTAATAGTTGCGCCAACTCCGATACCTCTACAATTGTCGTGAATGCCCTGCCAACAGTCACACTAACCGATTTTACCCCCGTTTGCGCTGATGCTTCACCGTTTACCCTCAGTGGCGGTTCGCCTGCCGGCGGGGTTTACTCAGGCCCCGGCGTTTCGGGCAATATCTTCGATCCCGCTACTGCTGGCGCTGGTAATCACAGCATCATCTACTCCTACACCGATGGTAATGGCTGTGCCAACTCCGATACTGCCACAATTGTTGTAAACGCCCTGCCAACCGTTACGCTGGCCGATTTTGATTCCGTTTGTGTTGATGCCTCACCGTTTACCCTCAGTGGCGGTTCGCCTACCGGCGGGGTTTACTCAGGACCAGGAGTTTCGGGCGATACCTTTGACCCTACCATTGCCGGAGTTGGTACTCACAGCATTATTTACTCCTACACCGATGGTAATGGCTGTGCCAACTCCGATACTGCCACAATTGTTGTGAAACCATTGCCTAATGCCAACATATCAACAACCGATCCTACCATGTGGTGCACAGACACACCTATAAGCGTAACCTTTACCGCCGAAACAGCCGATAGTTACCAGTGGCTGCTCAACGGAGTTCCAATTGTTGGAGAAACCAATCAAACTTTAACAGTAACTACTGCTGGAGAATATAGCTTGAGCGCTACCACTAACGGTTGTTCTGCAACGGGTAACACAATAGAAATTAGCATAATCACTACCCCCGAAGTTACAATTGAAACAACCGATCCGGTTAGCTGGTGCGAAGGCGACAACGTAATTGTTAATCTGCAGGCAAATCCTTCGGGTGGAACTTCATACCAGTGGCGTAAGGATGGAGCCGATATACCCCAGGCCACCCAACCACAATACATGGCAACCGAAGCGGGAATTTACAGTGTACTTGCCACTTTTGCTGGTGGATGTCAAGATACTTCGGCAGATTTTACCATCACAGTGCATCCATTACCTAATGTAAATTTATCCAATGACACCATAAGGATTGACACCACTCAACAACATACCCTCGATGCGGGAGCAGGGTTTTCGAGCTACCTGTGGAACGATTCATCCACCCAGCAAACCTTACTGGTCGATGGATATACCTTGGGTGAAGGTGTTTTCGAATTCTGGGTTCTAGTTACCAATGAGTTTGGTTGCTCAGCAAGCGACACCGCAGTTGTTAAAATTGACTTGCCCAACTCGCTTCCAACCAGCAAGACGTATTCCATTAGCATCTACCCGAATCCAACTTCCGGTAACTTCAACATTAAAATTACTGGCTTTGAACCTGGCAGGTATTCGCTTGAATTTTATAATACAATAGGTAATAAAATTAAAACCAGAGAGATTACCGTTGAAAATACCGAAACGGATGTTACCGATAATATTGAACGTCTTCCTAAAGGTTTATACTACGTTAAGTTTGGTAACTCCAAAAAGTATATCATCAGGAAATTAGTTGTTGAATAGGGTTGATTTACAGGGGCTACTGCAAAGTAGCCCCTTACTTTTCCAGTTCTGCTATTACTTTAGTGTAATCGAGTGCAACCCTGCTCCATAAAAAATTGTTTTGAATGCAAGCAACATTTTGCTGTTTGATTTCATTGATCACATTCATATCAAGTTCTTCGAACCTGGCTATGCAATGTTTAAACGTTATGTAATCGTTAAAGTAAAACCCGGCATTTTCACCCAGCACTTCCCTATTAAACGGGTTATCGTGAGCGATTACAAAACAGCCACAAGCCATTGCCTCAAGCAACGAAGGGTTTGTTCCTCCGGCTGAATGACCGTGAATATAACCTTTACAGTAATATCGTAACGTGTTTAAAACGGTTTGATCGTATATTGTCCCTAAAAAGATAATATTTCCGTAGCCGCTAAATTTGCTTTTAATCCTTTTAGCATACTTTGAAGTCAAACCGCCAACCACCAAACAAGTCTTACCTGAAAGGACAAAATAGCTTAAAATAGTTTCAATACTGTTTTCGGGGGTTACCCTTGAAACCAAAAGGTAGTAATCGCTATTAGGGTCAATTCCTGCAATAGTCATCCGTTCAGGAATGTTCAGCAGTGGACGGGCGCCGTAAGGAACATAATATAGTTTAGCCTTGTACTTTTGTGAATAGTAGTATATTAACGCTCTACTATCACAAACAATTTTTGCTGAGAGCTTAAAGACAAGCCTCTCCGAAAAGAGCAAATATTTTTTGGCAAAAAATCCCCATTTTTCCCGTTTATGCTCAATCCCATCGGGGTTAGTAATCAAAATCTTTCGGATTGAACCTGAAACAAAAAGCAGTAAGGGTGAAAATGAATACCCACACTCAATAATGGCATCAAAATCATTTTTGGTAGCCCATCTTAGCGATACGAAATCGTAGTAAAGTGTTGCAAGATTTGCAATAGGTATTCTGGGGACTTTAATTTTAACTGAAAGTATTTTTGGGGCGAATTCCTTAACATCAAACTGATTTGAAGGGCGGGTTACGTAAACCTGATGCCCAAGCCTACTGAATTCTAAAGCTATCTCCTCGGCAAAACGTTCAAAACCACCATACCTATTGGGTATGCCGCGAGTGCCAAGAATTGCTATTTTCATTCTGTGTTCTTCTTAAAGCGAGGTACAGTAAAGTAAAAGGTTGATCCCTTTTTTAATTCGCTTTTAACCCCAATTGAACCGCAATTCTTCTCAACAAACTCCTTACACAGTATTAAGCCCAAACCTGTTCCGCTTTCATCATTTGTTCCAGGAGTAGTAGGATTTGAATCGATACGGAAAAGTTTTTGAATGTCGCTCTCGGTAATCCCCACACCATTATCGGAAACAGCAATTTTATAGAAACCATTTTCGGCATTAACCTGAATTACCACCTTCCCATTTTGCGGGGTAAACTTGATGGCATTGCTGATAAGATTACGAACCACAGTGGTAATCATATTTACATCAAAATAAGCAATTGCTTCGAAAGGATTTTCCCAGTAAAGGTTGATCGATTTATTTATAGCATTACCTTTAAGCAAATCAACCGTTTCGTTAATAACGTCGGCTAAATTCGCTACTTGTGGATTCGGGGTTAGTCGTCCGGTTTGAAGCATCGACCACTGCAAAAGGTTCTCGAGCAGGTTAAAAGTTTTGTTCGAGTACTTATAAATCTGCTCAATGAACATGTGCAGGTTTTTCTGATCGAAGCTTGAAAACTCCTTAGCAAGTAATTCCGATAACGACAGCACAGTACTGAAAGGGTTTCGCAAATCGTGTGCAATAATGGCAAAGAACTTATCCTTCATTTGGTTTAGCTGCTCAAGCTCTTTGCGTTGGATCTCGATTTCCTCTTTTTGTCGCCTAATTTCGATGTTTT
>DFYV01000021.1 GCA_002383425.1 Bacteroidales bacterium UBA4073
TCCACCTTACCGCCCCCTCCGGGGCCGGCCTGGCTTCTTTCCCGTTTTTCCCCCACCACCTTCCCGGTGGGGTTGCAAAGGTAACACATTTTTCCCGCTCACGCAAGCGCTCCAACCCCTTTTCTCATCATTCCCCCCTGCCCGCTCCGCCTCCCTTCCGAAAGCGGGTGCAAATGTAGAACATGGATTTTAATTAAGCAAGTATTACACCTAATTATTTTTGTTAAAGAGTGTTTTGCGAGTATTATTCACTGATTATCAACCTAAAAATTTTCATTTTATCTACTAACTTCTCAATTATAGCCAAAAAATGCTATCTTCGCACAGTAGTTTATTAAATCATTCATAACCCATAACCATAATTAAATGGCGTTTAAAGAAAAACTTGTTATAATACCTACTTATAACGAAAGTGAAAACATATTGCGAATGATAGAAAAGGTAATGTCGCTTGATGGGAATTTTCATCTACTTATAGTTGACGATGGATCTCCCGATGGGACTGCCAGTATAGTAAAAGAAAGGCAAAGAGAATATCCGGATAGGTTATTCATTATTGAACGTTCGGGTAAATTGGGATTAGGTACAGCATATATTACCGGTTTTAGATGGGCACTATCCAAGGAATATAAGTATATTTTTGAAATGGATGCAGACTTTTCGCACAATCCCGATGACTTAATCAATCTCTATCATGCCTGTTTAAATGGTGCGGACCTTGCAATTGGGTCGAGGTACGTAAATGGGGTAAATGTGGTTAACTGGCCAATTGGAAGAGTGCTAATGTCGTACTTTGCCTCAAAATATGTGAGGGTAGTGACTGGTATGAAAGTTATGGATACAACGGCAGGTTTTAAATGCTACAAGGCCGAAGTACTAAAAGCTATAAATTTTGATAAAATAAAGCATGTTGGTTATGGTTTTCAAATTGAAATGAAATTTACCGTGTGGAAGTTAGGATTCAACATAGTTGAGGTACCCATAATTTTTACCGATAGGAAATTTGGTGCTTCAAAGATGAGTGGAGGGATTTTTAATGAAGCCCTTTGGGGAGTTGTGAGTATGAAACTTAAAAGCATTTTCGTTTCATACAAAAAATTGCATTCATCAAACTAAAATGTATAGGAAATGGGCAGGTTGGCCATAACAAATGCAACTATTATCAACGAAGGGAAAACCTTTAAGGGAAACCTCATTATTAATGGGGAAATCATAGAAAATGTTCTTCCAGCCCATTCAAGTATAGATAAGTATTCATGCGAAGAAGTAATAAACGCCGAAGGGTTATGGCTTATCCCTGGCATAATTGACAACCATGTACATTTCCGCGAACCAGGACTAACCCATAAAGGTGACATTTACACGGAATCGAAAGCAGCTATTGCCGGAGGGGTAACCTCGTACATGGAAATGCCAAATACGAAACCTCAAACCACTACCCTTGAACTCCTTGACGATAAATTCCGATTAGCCAGCGAGAAATCGCTTGCTAATTTCTCGTTCTACCTTGGAGCTACAAATGACAATATTGATGAAATAGTAAAAGTTAACCCTTCGCGAGTTTGCGGGTTGAAGATTTTCATGGGGTCATCAACGGGCAATATGCTTGTTGACAACGATGAGGCGTTAGAAAAAATATTTAAATTTTCGCCAACAATTATCGTAGCTCACTGCGAAGACGAAAGTACAGTAAGAAAAAATCTTGAGCTATACAGAAATCTACATGGCAACAACATCGCTTTTAAACTACACTCAAGCATACGCAGTGCTGAGGCCTGTTACCTTTCGTCGGCAAAAGCAGTAAACCTGGCAAAAAAACATGATTCCCATTTGCACATTCTTCACCTTTCAACAGCTAAAGAGCTACAGCTCTTCAATAACAATATACCTTTAAAAGACAAGTCGATAACCGGTGAGGCTTGTGTTCACCACTTATGGTTCAACGATAGCGACTACGATAGGTTAGGCTGGCGAATAAAATGGAATCCGAGCATTAAAAGTGAAACCGACCGATTGGCGCTTATTGAAGGGTTAAATGCAAATTTACTTGACGTTGTGGCTACCGATCATGCACCGCATTTGGTTGCTGAAAAGGATAATTCCTACGAAAACTCCGCCTCAGGTGGACCCATGGTTCAGCATTCACTTTTAGCAATGCTTGAGCTAAGTAAGAAGGGATATTTTACTGCCGAAATGGTTGTTGAAAAAATGTGTCACGCTCCGGCTACACTTTTTAGGATTGAAAAGCGAGGATTTATCCGTGAAGGGTACTTTGCCGATTTAGTTCTGGTTAATCCCAATAGGATTCTCAAGGTTACAAGCGAATCGTTACTTTATAAATGCGGCTGGTCGCCCATGGAAGGAGAAACTTTTACACATACCATTGAAATGACCATTGTTAATGGGCAAATTGTTTATAGTAAAGGTATATTTAACGAAACCGTTAAAGGTAAATTGCTAACATTCAACAGGTTTGCCAATGGAAATTAAAATTGTTTTCATACTGCTACTCGCCACATTGGTTTCGTGCAGTAAACCTCAACCAAAAAATGTTATTATAGATGATAGGGGGAAGGAGCACGACTTAACCCTAATCGCCGATAGTATAAAGTATGAGGTTATTGTTCAGGTAAACGACAACGATATATGGGACAGCGAAAGGCTTAAGGGGTATAAAAACCATCAGCAATTCATCCACAGCATTTTAAAAAATATCATCAATGGGAAACTAAAGGCTTACGACTACGCCACCGATGAAGTTTTGACCGCAGAAGAGGTAAAAGATATAATTGAAAACCAACAGGTTGATGCCTCTCAGATAGGAAAATTACTTTTTACAGAGCAGTGGTACATTGATACTAAAGGATATCTTCATAAGAAGATAATCTCAATAACCTTAGGGAAAGCTGAATACAGCCAAAAGGGCACTTTTAAAGGGTATAGCGCCCTATTCACGGTTAAGTACTAACTTTTATACTGAATCCATTACAAACCTTGCACTACTTCGCGTACGCTGCTGCAGGTAAACAGTACGGTTACCTACCAAATCATCTATTAACTCAGAGGTGTAGTGCCTAATGGTTAACAGCTCAAGATTCCGGTTATACCTAACAACAAAATCGAGCTTCAGCTCATCAAGGGCTTGAGGTAATCGAAGCCTGTCGTCATCGACGCAAACTGTAAAATTAATGGCAGAGTTGTGAAGCATATTTACCTTTACCTTATGCTTGTAGAGCAAGGCAAATATTTTGCTAAGACAATCTTCAATCACAAATGAGAAATCACGAGGCGAGAGGGTTATAAGAACCTGATTCTTTTTGAGAACTATTATGGGTGGCAACTTAATCGGAGTATCGGAATGGGCAATGATTGAGCCGGAAGCATCGGGACTCATAAACGATTTTACATAAAGCGGGATATTTTTGTTCTGTAAGGGTTTTATGGTTTTGGGATGGATCACTTGGGCGCCACAGTAAGCCAGCTCAATGGCTTCCTGGTAAGGTACAAAATTGAGCTTTACTGCGTTACTGAAAATTTTTGGATCGGCACTCAGCACGCCATCAACATCTTTCCATATAGTTGCATCCTGAGCATCTAAAAGATTTGCAAGGATTGCAGCACTGTAATCGGAACCCTCTCGCCCCAAAGTGGTAGTTGTCCCACCCTCTGTTCCAGCAATAAAACCCTGGGTTAAAAAGATGTTTACGGTCGAGAAATTGAACTCGCGCTGGCACAATATCCGCGAGGTAAATTCATCAACCACCCCTTCCCTGTACGATGCATCGGAGCGTAGGCATCGCCTTGCGTCAACAAGTTTATGCGATATACCCATATAGCTAAGGTAATGGCTTACTATGCGGGTCGAAATCAACTCACCAAACGATACAACCTGATCGTAATGGAAGTCGTACCCTTTTGAAGGAATTCCCTTAAGCTGATCGTTCAGCTGTATAAAAAGTTCTTTTAGTTCCGCTATTAGCAGATGCTGTGCATCGTTGTTGAAGAGCTCAAGTGCCGTATTGATGTGAAATTGTTCGATTTCGGCAAGTTTTCTTTGCTTGGATATCAAGTCATTATCAACCCAATGCTTTAGAGCTACCTCAAGCTCATTGGTGGTTTTTGCCATTGCCGAAACAACAATAACAAGGTTCTCAGCCGAATACTTTGCGACAATGGTTGCCAGATTTCTTATAGCCTCGGCCGACTTAACCGATGCTCCGCCAAATTTGAAAACATGAATAGGTTTCATGACCCAAAAAATTTATCAAACATACAAAAAAAGGGAGTAAATAAACTGAACTAAAACGACTCTACTTCGTACTTTCCCATACACAGAACATTATCGCAAACGTTTTAAATATGATTTTTTTTGTTTTACATTTACAGGATTAAGGAAAAATAGGCTAATTTTACTCACAAATTTGAATTAAAAACCATCATGCACAGCTACAATGTTAAAACACTGACACAATTCATTATTGAAAGACAAGCTGATTTTCCCTATGCAACTGGGGAATTCACCCGTTTGCTATACCACGTGGGAGTGGCCGCTAAACTTGTAAATAAAAAAGTAAATAAGGCAGGGCTTGTTGACATTTTAGGAGAAGTGGGCAATATAAATGTTCAGGGTGAGGAGCAAAAAAAGCTGGATTTATTTGCCAACTGGCAATTCATTCAAGCACTCAAAAATAGCAGGGAGTGCTGCGGTGTGGTATCGGAAGAGGATCAGGAAATAATTACCTGGGACGACGAGTTAAGCCAAGACGGCAATTACATCTTTTGCATGGACCCTCTGGATGGTTCATCGAATATCGATGTAAATGTATCGATTGGCACTGTTTTCAGTATATACAGACGAATCAGCCCACGCGGGACAAAACCCACCATCGATGATTTCCTGCAGCCAGGACACAAACAGGTTGCCTCCGGATATGTTGTGTACGGCTCTTCTACCATGCTGGTTTATACCACCGGCCGTGGGGTTTACGGTTTTACCCTTGACCCCTCGATAGGCGAATTTTGCCTATCGCACCTTAACATCACCACCCCATCCGATGGTAGCATTTACTCGATTAACGAAGGTAATTACAAGCATTTCCCCGAAGGGGTAAAAAGCTATATCGACTATTGCAAGCAGGAAGATAAACCTACAAAACGACCTTACTCCGCTCGTTATATAGGTTCATTGGTATCGGATTTTCACAGGAATTTACTTAAGGGTGGAATTTTCATGTACCCCCCAACAGCTGCAGCCCCTAAAGGCAAATTACGCCTGATTTACGAATGCAACCCCATTGCTTTTCTTGCTGAACAAGCCGGCGGTATAGCCACCAATGGTGAAAAAAGGATACTCGATATTCAACCTGAATCGCTTCACCAAAGAGTTCCCCTTTACGTGGGTTCAAAAAATATGGTTATGAAACTTCAAGAATTCCTGTAATTCAAAAACGTTACTGCTTGAACTGAAGCAAATCTGCTTTGATCAGATACCTAACTTTACAGTTGGAGAAAGTTAGAAGAAGTTAAAGGAAGTTAGAGGAATGTTAGGGGCAATGGCTAAATGTAAAATGCAAAAAATAGTAGCGAGTAAATAGTAGCGAGTATATAGGA
>DFYV01000010.1:0-1731 GCA_002383425.1 Bacteroidales bacterium UBA4073
ATCTACCCTTTCCAATGAATGGGAGGTGATGTTTGAAAATTTAAACGATGGAACCTGCGAGGGCATAAAGCACAAGTCCAAGCCTTTCTTTGCCGTTCAGTTTCATCCTGAAGCTTCAGGAGGGCCTGACGATACCGAGTTCCTCTTCGATGAATTCATAAATCTAATCAGTAAAAAGTAAAAAACACAATCGCTATGCCATCAATTTATAAAAAAGTTCTGGTGCTTGGTTCCGGGGCTCTGAAAATTGGCGAAGCTGGTGAGTTCGATTACAGCGGCACGCAAGCACTAAAGGCGCTGAGGGAAGAGGGTATAAGCTCAGTTCTGGTTAATCCCAATATTGCCACTGTGCAAACCAGTTCCGATGTGGCCGATATCATCTACTTTGAACCGGTAATGTCCGATACGGTTAGGCGAATCATCGAAAAGGAACGTCCCGATGGAATTTTCCTTTCGTTCGGAGGGCAAACGGCACTTAACTGCGGTGTGGAGCTATTTAGAAATGGCACTCTGCAGAAGTACAATGTTGATGTGCTTGGTACACCGGTGAGTACTATAATTAACACGGAGGACAGGGAACTCTTTGTTCAGGAGCTAAACAGGATAAACGTAAGCACCCCCCGAAGCGTAGCGGTAGGGACTGTAAATGACGCGGTTTTTGCTGCTGAGCAGATCGGTTTCCCCGTAATTGTTCGGGCTGCATTTACCCTTGGAGGGCAAGGAAGTGGTTTCTGTTCCACAGCCGATGAGCTGAAAATTCTTGCCGCCAACGCTCTTACCTTTGCCCCACAAATTTTGGTTGAGGAATCGCTCAAGGGATGGAAGGAGGTGGAGTATGAAGTGGTACGCGATAGGTTCGATAATTGCATTACTGTTTGCAATATGGAAAATTTTGATCCGCTTGGTATCCATACAGGTGAGAGCATAGTTGTTGCACCTTCGCAAACACTAACCAACTCCGAATACCATAAGCTTAGGGCTTTATCAGTAAAGATTGTGCGCCACCTTGGGGTTGTAGGCGAGTGTAACGTACAGTTTGCCCTTGACCCCAATAGCGAGGATTATAGGGTGATTGAGGTGAATGCCCGCTTATCGCGTTCTTCGGCATTGGCATCAAAGGCTACCGGTTACCCCCTGGCTTTTGTGGCTGCAAAGCTGGGTTTAGGCTATGGGTTGTTTGAACTACAAAATTCGGTTACCCAAAAGACTACAGCATTCTTTGAGCCTGCTCTCGACTATGTGGTGGTTAAAATTCCCCGTTGGGATATGGTTAAGTTTAAGGGCGTTTCGCGGAGTATTGGGTCGGCCATGAAAAGCGTGGGTGAGGTTATGGCTATAGGCCGGTCGTTTGATGAGGCCATTCAAAAAGGGCTTAGGATGATAGGTCAGGGTATGCATGGACTGGTGGCCAATTCGCGATTTAGTACAACAAACCTAAAGTTTATGCTCGAAAATCCTACCGATCAGAGAATTTTTGCTATTGCCCAGGCTTTTGAGGAGGGCTGGAGCGCTGAACAAATAAATAGTATAACCCAAATCGACAGGTGGTTCCTGGATAAGTTACAGGGTATTGTTGAGCTATCGAAACACCTATCAACCTATACCTCAATTGAACATGTGCCTACCGATTTGTTAGCCGAAGCCAAAAGAAAAGGGTTTTCCGATTTTCAGCTGGCAAGGATTATCTATAAATCACCCAATAATACTGTTGAGGAGCATCAGCAGCAGGTA
>DFYV01000010.1:1773-6520 GCA_002383425.1 Bacteroidales bacterium UBA4073
TGGGTTCGGGGGCATATCGTATTGGGAGTTCAGTTGAATTTGACTGGTGCACCGTTAGCGCTGTTAAGGAACTTCGTCGGTTAGGTTTTGAAGCCATTGTGGTGAACTATAACCCCGAAACCGTAAGCACCGACTACGATATGTGCGATAAACTTTACTTTGATGAGCTTACCTTTGAGCGGGTTATGGATATTATTGAGTTTGAGCGTCCATTAGGCGTAATGGTTTCAGTTGGTGGACAGATACCGAATAACCTTTCCGGACGATTGAGCAAGGCAGGGGTTAGGATTTTGGGAACTTCTTCCGCCTCAATTGATATGGCTGAGGATAGAAAGAAGTTTTCGGGTTTGCTCGATAGCCTTGGAATCGATCAGCCCGAGTGGCAGGAGCTGACAACCATGGAACAGGTTCAGGCTTTTGTTCATCGCGTTGGCTATCCCGTTTTAATTCGTCCTTCTTACGTCCTTTCGGGTTCGGCTATGAATGTGGTATCAAATGTCGATGATTTGGTCGAATTTTTAACCCTCGCCGCTGAGGTCTCCAAGGAATATCCTGTCGTTATTACTGAATTCATCGAAGGAGCAAAGGAGATTGAATACGATGCCGTGGCCGATAACGGGCGAATTTTTGTGGATGCCATCTCAGAGCACATAGAGTTTGCTGGGGTTCATTCAGGCGATGCTACACTTGTATTCCCGCCCCAACGACTTTACCTTGAAACCATTCGCCGCATTAGGCGCATTGCCACAGCCCTTGCTGGTGAGATGAAAATTACAGGGCCCTTTAACATTCAGTTTTTGGCTAAGAATAACCAAATAAAAGTGATAGAGTGCAACCTCAGGGCAAGCCGTAGTTTTCCGTTTGTATCAAAGGTGATGAATTACGATATGATTGCTGCTGCCGTTGATTTCATGATAGGTGTTAAACCAGCCGTTACCCCACCATCAATGCTCGATATTGCCCATGTTGGGGTAAAAGCTTCGCAGTTTTCATTTGGTAGGCTTACCCTGGCCGATCCTGTTTTAGGGGTTGAAATGGCTTCGACAGGTGAGGTTGGATGTATTGGGCAGAATGTAAACGAGGCGTTGCTTAAAGCCATGCTCTCGGTTGGTTATAGAATTCCCCAAAAGGCAATTCTAATTTCCTCGGGGCCGTTACGGGCGAAGCTATCGCTTATCGATCCCATGGCCCGGTTAGCCAAACGCGGGTTTACCATCTACGCAACAAAAGGAACTGCTACTTTTCTCAGGGATCATGCGATTGACGCAATCACGGTCTCATGGCCCGATGAGGCCGATGTTCACCCTAATAGCCTGAACCTGATAAGAACTCGACAGGTTGATATGGTAATAAACATTCCAAAGAATCTTTCCCGAAGCGAACTCGATAACGACTACACTATACGCAGGGCTACCATTGACCACAATATCCCGCTAATTACAAATGCTCGCCTTGCTTCAGCCTTCATCGATGCTTTTCTAAATATCGATGTTAACCTAATTGATGTTAAAAGTTATAGCGAAATGGTGACCGGAAAGTGGTGAATCGGCATAAACTTATTTCGGTTAAATTTGTTATTATCAATTCTGTTAAATGTTGGGCTATGGAATACAGTTTTGCCAGTATAGTGTTTGCTTTTACGCTTACCCTAATTGCGGGTTTGTCAACTGGAATTGGTAGTGCCATTGCGTTTTTTTCTAACCACACCAACACAAAGTTTCTTTCGCTGGCCTTAGGGTTTTCGGCCGGAGTGATGATTTACGTGTCATTTGTCGAAATTTTCTTTAAGGCACGAGAATCGCTCGTTGGCGCAATTGGCCTACAAGCGGGTTCTTGGGTTACAGTGGCATCGTTTTTTGGAGGAATGGCTATTATTGCATTTATTGATAAGCTCATCCCCGAATATGAAAATCCCCACGAAGTGATGCTGGTTGAGGATGCCATGAGTGGTCGTAAAAAAAAGGGTAAGTTGATGCGGATGGGGTTACTCACAGCTTTGGCAATAGCCATACATAACTTCCCCGAAGGGTTAGCTACGTTTACTTCGGCGCTTACTAACCCGAAACTGGGGGTTGCCATTGCGGTTGCCTTAGCTATTCATAATATTCCCGAAGGTATTGCTGTTTCTGTTCCCATATACTATGCCACCAACAACAGGCGCAAAGCGTTTAGGTTGTCGTTCCTGTCGGGATTGGCTGAGCCAGTTGGCGCAATTGTAGGTTATTTGCTACTTATGCCATTCATAAATGGGGTAACCTTTGGAATTCTATTTGCCGCCGTAGCCGGAATAATGGTTTTTATATCGTTCGATGAACTTCTGCCTGCTGCCCGCGAGTATGGCGAGCATCACCTGTCCATTTATGGGCTCATTGCAGGCATGGTGGTAATGGCAATTAGCTTGCTGATGTTTATCTGATTTTTTGCCTGAAAATAGGTTTTATCTCTTCTCCAAGTATCACCGAGCATCTGGGAGATGTGGCTATAATTATCAGCTGGCGGTATGCAACGTTCGGCATTGAGAAGTTGCGTACCTATCATCTGTTGCAAAAGTTGGATACGAGAGTTGCCCTTTCTGTACCACTGGGATCTACATGGCATATAATCGTTTGTTGTGTGCCGTGTTTATTATGGGTATTATAGTCTGTGGTATTATATTATCCAATAGTATAGTTTTGCATGCATTATGAAAAGCCAAGATAGCAAATATTTAGTAATGCTGGGGAACAATATTCGTGATTTAAGAAAATCACAAAATATGTCGCAGGAAGAATTGGCTTTCAAGGCTGAAATTGACCGTTCGTATATTGGAGGAATTGAAAGAGGTGAACGAAATGTCAGTTTTTTAACATTAGTAAAACTTGCTAAATGTTTAAATTGTAAAATCACAGATTTCGCAAAAGATATTCCAAATGACAAATGAAGAAATCAATAAACTAGGCAATCAAGTAGTTGAATACTGTCGAAAATTTAATGTTCCGTTAGAGTATCTTTTTGAAATTCTGGAAGACCAAAAAGTAACTCCAATGATAAGAGGTAAAGCAATGGAGTACAATGCTTTTCTTTTATTGGAAGCAAATCTCCCAAGAAACGCATGGAGTGTACAAAAGCTTAATCTCAATGCGCAACCTGGAATATACGATGAGGATATTAGCATTACTCATAGGAGGACAGGAATTATATTAAAAGTTGAAAGCAAAAGTGCTGTAAGAGGTAGTATTAGCGATGGTAAACGTTCGCGTGTTATGCCAGAACCGCATTTTAAAGTCAAATGCCATCGGTCAAGGAGTAATATTGAGTTAGCCAATACCTCTAATGATAGATATTCTGTTGATAGTTTTGATTTACTGATTACAAATCCTTCAAACGCAATATATCAAGGTAATACAGTAGGGGAACAGTTAGAAATTGTTTACGATGAAAAACTAAAAAATCTCCTATATCAGCATTATTCTGTAAACGAGGATGAAAAATTGAAGGAAATTTGCGAAAAGGATTGGTATTTTGCAATTCCTTCAGACATCGCTGAACATGGTTATATTCCAAGAACACCTTATGTAAAACTTAAAAATGACTCCAATTGGTTTAAGATAGACAGACTTGAAGAAAAATTACTTCAAGTTGTTGAAGAAAGACGAAAAAAACTAAATCAAAACACAAGGCGAACCTGATAATAGACTGGCTTAATTTTTGCAAGGTCAAAATTATAATTTAGGATAAATAGTTCTTTTCCCTTGTATCTCTCGCCCTTCTTGTTAGAGCCATTTTTTTGGTCATCAGTTCGCTGAATACAATAATTCCATTCCTTATCGTGTAAACCTTCCATCCAATTATATAACCTCCTAATTTCTGGAGAATTATCATAAGTTATGAAAATATAAAGTCTGTCAGAATTGCGTTTTATGCAATCATGTAACCTATAATGGTCATTTTTCGAGAAAGAATGTTCGTAAAATTTATCTTGGTCAGCATTGAAATATGGTGGGTCTATGAATAAAAACGCTTCGTCAGGAGCATTATCAATAACTTGTTCAAAATCCAAACAAGTTAACTGTACACCTTGTAATTTTTGACTAGTTCTTCTAATATTATCAGGCCAATTTTTAGGCTGCATAGAAAATTTATCACCATAACCCCAATACATATTTTGTCTATTCATAATTCCACTATACGATGTGCGATTTAAATAGTACCATCTTCCCGCACGCTCTATATCATTTAATGGCTTAAATTGGTTTTTGAAAAAACCATGTAACTCTTTTTTTGCTGGTAAAGGCTCATAAAAATCTACTCCAACTGTTAAGTTCTCTGGTATTCGGCTATCAGTTTCGGAACGCTTTTTTAAAAAAGAAATTAATTCATCAGGAAGATCCCTAATAATTGTATAAACATTAATCAACTCGGGGTCAATGTCATTAAGTTGATTAAATTTAACTTTTGACTTTGCAAAGAAGATGCTCCCACCACCAGCAAAAGGCTCAATATAAAATTCGTGCGGTGGAACATGCTCTAAAATTAGTTTTCTTGCATAGAATTTTCCACCTGCATATCTAAACGGACTATTTATTGCCCCATTCATTATTCTCAACTTTTAGCAAAAATAAAAAAATGGGTATTACAAGCATCAAATATTTTTAAAAAATTATTAACAATCTTTCACTACAAAGTGGTTTCCTAACATGGCACACAACTACCTGTTATGTTATGATACTAATTAAAAAATTGGCTAAACATTAATACGTTATGTTTC
>DFYV01000010.1:6574-13147 GCA_002383425.1 Bacteroidales bacterium UBA4073
TGCGAGTTAAACTCGCGCTTTATGGCCGATGGTGGTTCAGGGAGTTTAGGATCGAGCGGATAGGTGGTGGCTCCAATAAACTGTTCGTTAGGTTTATAGCTTAGAACTCTAATGGTGTTATTTTGGGGTAGATATACAACCCTTTCAGTACCTACGTGCATATTTTTTTCGTTGTACAGCAACACCTCGGTAATCTTAAGGTCTTTATCTGGAATAACCTCAGCACGTAGTGTAACCTGATTTTCAAATATAGTTGTTATTTCCTGTAGTACGCTTGACGTGTCGTTATAGCTAAGGAGGGTTTGTTCGGTTATCCATCCTTTAAAGTTCATGAACTGCCTATTAACCTTTTTGGTTAGCTCTCCTTTTGAGTTGTATTCCCATGTGCTTTCGCCCATTATACCGCCAGCCTTATTGTACCGTTTTTCGCTAATAATTTTTCCTGACGGGTTGTACTGTTTTATCACTCTAAAATAGCTTGGAATACCACTTTGAGGGATCAGCAACTCATGAATTTCTTCAACCTTGCTAAATGCAAGCCCTCTCGATTCGCTTGCACGGGTAGAAAAGTATATTCCTACTACTGGTTGCGATGCCGTGTATAATGGGATTAGTATAATGTGCAATAGTATGAACTTTAGTCGCATTCAGTAACGGTTTGTTGCAAATATAGCAAATCGATTCTTTAGTAGTCCATACCGATGGCTAAACCCTTGTGCAGAATAAATGAAAAAGCGCTGCGTCTGAGCAGCGCTATTTCCTCGATGGAAACTGGTTGGTATCACTCATAGTCCTTTAATGCGTTCATAAGTTTTTGCCTTGAAAAGAAAATACGACTTTTAACCGTTCCAATCTTAAGGTTAAGCTTTTCTGCAATTTCTTTGTATTTATAGCCCGAAGTATGCATTTGGAATGGGATGCGGAACTCATCGTCGAGTTCGTTTATTTTCTTGCTAATCTCGCTATGCGAGTACATGGCATCGGGACCAAAGTCATCGGGTTTGCTATTGATTAGGAACTGGTTAGTGCTTCCATCAAAGGTGGTGCTTTGCTTCACCGATTTACGGTAGTTGTTTATGAAGGTGTTCTTCATAATGGTGAACGTCCACGCCTTAAAGTTCGTGTTATCCTCAAACTTGTCCTTGTAGGTTAATGCTTTAAGGTAGGTTTCCTGTAGTAAATCGCGTGCATCTTCGCGATTGACTGTGAGACTGTAAGCAAATCGCTCCAGATTTGGCTTCAGCTCTATTAACGCTTGGTTGAATTCATGCTGTGACATATTGTTAGGTAATTTAATTTAGACTAATTATAAATTAATTTGTAGAGGCAAACATAAACTAAATTTAAACAGCGAGCAAGATGATATTTATCAATGCTTGAACAGTTAGCTTTTCGTTCTAAATAGTAGGAAGGCTATAAAGTAGAAATGGTATAAGCAATGGAGCTATACTCTATGAGAAATAAAAACCCCGCCAAAAGCGGGGGTGTATAACATTATTTAGCTATGCGGGATGTTTACTTAATGATTGTAGGGTCGAGCCGGGCAATAATTTTCATCAAATCCTGAGCCGATGATACATAGGTTAAGTACGATGGACCGCTCTTTTCAGTGAAGACATACCCAGTGGCAATTATTTCAACATCAGGTAGGGCTTTTTTCATGGGTTCGAATGCTTTGTCCATATCGACACTCACAAACGATGAGAGTGAAGTGAATACCATCTTGCAGGTAATGTCCTTTGCGCATTTTATTACATCGTCAATGGGTGTCGATTGGCCAAGATAGATGGTTTTGTAGCCAGCGTTTTTGGCCACGTAGGCAAAGTAAAGTAAACCTATCTCATGGAATTCCCCTTCCGGAAGGAAGAAAATAATGGGGGTGGTTTTACCAATTTCGGGTTGCTTGCAAGTGCGGTAGAGCTGGCTCAGTAAATTTCGGATTATGTTACTGGCAAAATGCTCATGCGTTGTGGTTATTGCACCGGTTTGCCAAAGGTCGCCGAGCCTTTGCAGGAAAGGTAACACCATGTTTTCAAAGGTGTATTCAATACCGTGTTTGTCCGACCACTCGTTGATGTGTTTGAGTAATTCGGGTTCGTTGTACTGAATTGTGGCAGTAATCATGGGTTCAAGGTTGATATTACCCTTGCGATAGTCCGACACGAATTTCGATGCCAAATCTGAGAGCTCATCAAGCGACATGCTTGCCAGCTTGCTAATCCTGAACCCCCGTTTTAGCAGTAACGACAGGTTAATGATGAACCGGATGTCGTTGTCATCGTATCGGCGAATATTGGTATCGGTTCGTTGGGGCGAAAAGATGTTGTAGCGCTTTTCCCACATTCTTATGGTGGATGCTCTTATCCCCGAGAGCAATTCCATTTGCCTGATTGTGTACTGTGCCATTGTGCTAAACTGCTAAATGTGTATATCAATTTAACGCTAAAAAGGCAAAAAGGTTTAACAAAATTATCAGTATTTTTTTCTAACTATCATCATCCCATCGCGAATGGGTAGCAGAACGTTCTCGAGCTGGTTGTTGTTTTGAACCATTTTGTTGAATTGCCGAATGGCAGCTGTTTGTTCATCGTTGCACAAGGGGTCAATAACTTTACCATTCCATAAAACATTGTCGGCAATTATATATCCACCGATGTTTAACTTTTCAATGCACAGGGTAAGATATTGTGGATACTCTTTTTTTTCGCCATCGATGTAAATCATATCATACGTAAAGGTGAAGTTAGGGATTACTTCGAGGGCATTGCCAATAGTAAGGTTTACCTTATGGGAAACGTTTGCTTTCGCAAGGTAGTATTCAATGGTATCCTGGAGTTCATCGTTAACCTCAATGGTGTCGATAAATTTACCGTCGGGTAGTGCCTGCGCCATGCAAATAGTTGAGTAGCCTGTAAATGTTCCTATCTCCAGCACACGGTTTGGGTTAATCATGTGGCAGAGCATTTCAATGAATTTCCCTTGTATATGTCCACTTATCATGCGTGGGTTGTAGGTGGTAAGGTAGGTATGCCGGGTTAACTCCTCAAGCACCCCATCAACCGGTGTTGTGTTATTCCTAAGGTATTCCTCAAGTTCGTGGTTTGTAGTGTTCATGATTACCTGAATGTCAAAGTCGATAACCTGTTTTCGCACAGTATCTCGTTAGCTATCTCCATGATTTCGAGTGAAGTAATTTGCTCAATTTGTTTAAAAACATTTTGCAGGTTGTCGGGGTGTTGGTAAACCTGAATACTTTTAGCTGTTGAAATCATCAAATTCTCTGCGCTGTCGGCGCCAATTGCCAGTTGCCCTATAAGCTGTTTTTTTGCTTTAGAGAGCTGAAGAATTCCCATCCGTTTATTCCGAAGGGAATTAAGTTCCTGAAAAATTATTTCGATGGCTCGGTTGGTATCGGCTTTATCGGTTCCAAAGTAAATGGTGAATACGCCTGTATCGCTGTAAGGGGTGTAGGACGATTCCACGTTGTAGGCTAATCCGTGTCGTTCGCGCAGGGCAAGGTTTAATCTTGAATTCATTCCCGGGCCACCCAGAATATTGTTTGTCAGGTGCATGGCCATACGTTTTGGGTTATGCAGGTCGTATGCAGGGGCACCAATTATGCAGTGCGATTGGTAGGTCGATTTGGGAACAGTTTTGTTTTGTGGAGTGTATTCGGTTATTGGGGTACGTGTATATTCCCGTGGATTGGCAGCTATGTTACCGAAATACTTTTCGGCTAACTTTACAACCCTGCTAAATGGGATGTCGCCAATGGAGCAAAACACCATTTGGTCAGTGTTATAGGTGCGATTAATAAAATCGGTAATATATTTTCGGTTATACTTTTTGATCTGTTTTTTTGTGCCAAGTATGTTCCGGCCAAATGGGTGGTTTGGATATATCAGTTCCTCAAAATCGTCGAATATAAGTTCGGCGGGCGAGTCGTGGTACGAGTTTATCTCATCAATAATAACCTCTTTCTCACGTTTAAGTTCCTTTTCGGGGAAAGTGCTGTGGAACATGATGTCTGTTAGGAGTTCAAATGCACGGGTAAAGTCCTGCTTAAGGAAGGTTGTGTGTATAACGGTCTCCTCCTTAGCTGTGTATGCGTTAAGGTCGCCACCAACATCCTCCATACGGCTCATGATATGAAACGCCTTGCGTTTTTTTGTGCCTTTAAATATCACGTGCTCAATAAAGTGGGCTAACCCATGTTCGTGCTCAAGTTCGTCGCGGGTGCCAGTATTAACCATTATACAGCAGTAGGCTACGGGTGAATTGGTTCTTTTGTGAGCTATGCGGATCCCGTTACGAAGTGTATAGAGTTCAAATTCCATCACTGAAAAATAATCGCAAACCTATCACATTTAAATGGTTTTGCAAAAAGTGATGAATAGCTGGGTCGAACCCTGTGAAAAGTTATAGGAAGCATTAACCCCATTTCCCTGCTATGGGGGCTCCGCACCAGGCACATTTCCCGTTTTTAATGTTTACACTTGAAACATTCATGCCTTTGCGTTCCACCACAACCCCGCCACACGATGGGCAAATAGTGTTACCTGAGCCGGGTAAAGCTGTATTTCCTATGTAAACATACTTGATGCCACAGCTTTGGGCAATTTCCTTTGCCTTAACAAGGGTTGAGGTGGGTGTTTGTGGTAGCTGCGTTAGCTTATAAAGGGGAAAAAAACGGCTAAAATGTAAGGGAACTTCACTGAAACCGTTACTTACAAGCCATTGGCACATTTTGCGTATCATGGCATAGTCATCGGTCCATGTAGGGATAACCAGATTGGTAATTTCAACCCAAACATTCATATCGCGAAGTATTTGTAGGGTGTTAAGTATTGGTTCAAGTGTACCAGCGGTAAGTTTCATGTAGATATCGTTGCTAAATGCTTTAAGGTCGATATTAGCGGCATCAATTTTTGGGGCAAGCGTGCGGAGTGGTTCTTCATTGATATAGCCATTCGAAATAAGAAGGTTGCCAATGCCTTTCTTATGGGCAATACCTGCGGTGTCGTACATGTACTCATAAAAGGTAATTGGCTCAGAGTAGGTGTAGGCTATGGTTTTACAGCCGTTACGTATGGCCTGGTCAACCACCTGTTCGGGGAATAGCTCTACGTTGCGTGTTTCCTTGGGGCTCGATTGTGAGATTTCCCAGTTCTGGCAGTTCAGGCATGCAAAGTTGCAACCTGCCGTGGCAATGGAAAACGATTTGGTACCGGGCAGGTAATGGTATAACGGTTTCTTCTCAATAGGGTCAACATGGACGGCACATGGGTTCCCGTAGGCAATGGTGTATAGTTTCCCTTTATAGTTGACACGGTTTCGGCAATCGCCTGTTTCGCCTGGCCGAATGGTACATTCGTTGGGGCAGAGCTGGCACCGAATTCCCCGTGCGGTAGGAGTGTAAAACATAGCCTCGCGGCTCCATTTACAAGGCTTACCATCCTGGGCGAATACGGGCAGCTTTATGTAGCGCATTGCCATTAAACCCCCTGCCAGCCAAAAGCTGTGCTTAAGGAACTCGCGTCGCGATATTTTTGCCATCATTATGTTAATTAAAAATTAAGTAGATACCAATACCCATAGCCAATGTAGCGGTAGTTAGCACTATCCCAATTGATGGAATAAGCAAAAGTGTTACAATTACAATTCCGGCAGCCGATCCCCAAAGGTCAGTAGCGTAGGTTTTTGCTGGTAGGTTGATGTTTTGATCGGAATTGCTGCTTATATGCACATAGAGGAAACCTACCCCAAATGATGCCATGAGCGTTCCAATGCAAAGGATTGCTATAAGAAGCCATGTGCCAGTATGTTCCATTACTAGCCAAAGTGCTATTAGAATTATATACGCCAGAACGAGCAGTATTTTGGCATGGTTAAAGTTTACAAAACGTTGTTTCCCATGCATCATGGCTCCCAATGCTAATCCGCCCATGAACAGTGCAATAATGGCACCAAGTGCACCGTATAGAATGCCAGCGCTAATTTGAAGCGTTAATAGGTAAAGGGTTTGTATGGCCGATCCGGCAAATCCTACCACATACATCGAACGAAGGTTGCTCCTGACTATTAAAAATGGAATAGTTATAAGAGCAGCGCCAATGATTAGTAGTAGCCACATCCGGTTGCCAAACATCGATAGGTAGCCTAAGGTATTGTGCATAACAGGCCAGGGATGGTTGTCGGTGTTCAGCTTTTGGGGTAATAGGATACTNNCATGTCGATGCGTAATGTGCTATCGGATGCAAGCAGGTATTCGCGTTCGCCAGCTATCATTTCTACGTTTTTGAAAAGGCTGATGAGAGTGGCTACTATCGATGAGTATGCCTTTTGTTTGGGTTGCGAGGGGTAGTTTCCAATCCCCGAAAGGCTGTAGCAAACCACTCCAGAATCTGTCAGGTGTTTCTTCAGTAGGTTGAGAAATTCCAGTGTGAAATATCGGTTCTGATCAAGCGATGTGGGCTCGGGGGTGGTAATAATTGCAATATCGTAGGGTACTGATGACTTTCTCAGAAAATTACGAATGTCATCATTAAACTCATTGATGGTTTGGGGCAATTC
>DFYV01000139.1 GCA_002383425.1 Bacteroidales bacterium UBA4073
ATTCTCAATAATCCAGGTTATAATGAATTCTTCGGCCTTTCGGCCAATGTTTTTACTCTGGTTTAAAAAGACATTTTTGATGAGCTGCTGTGTAATTGTGCTACCACCGCGCACAAATCGACCTTCGCGTAGGTTACAGGCCATGGCGTATGTAATCCCCTCGAGGCTAAAACCCCTGTGGTGGTAAAAACCACCATCTTCGCTGGTAATTACTGCCCATTGCAGGTAAGGGCTAATTTGACCAAGGGTGACATATTTGGGGTTTTTGGGGTTAATTTTAATATCTCTGACATGAATGTTGTCAATATAGATTCTATGGGTAAACGTATCGCCAATCATGGCAAGGTTAGTATTGCCATACTTTTTTATGTAAAACCCTTTTGTTTTAAGATTTGGAGTAATGGTAAGGCTATCGGGTGTTTTAAGCGGTACATCGACCTGTAATGAGTAGCTGAAAGTGCCATTTATCCTTATACCCGAAAGGTTTGTAAACAGATTTGTGGGTAACGCATCTATTAACGATTGCCATTGATTTTCCCCTGTTTTAATGCTGAAATATACCCTGCGACTTGGGTATGGATTATATTCTAATCCCAAATTGGCCTTGAAATTATTAAAGTTTAGGGTAGATGTTGAGTCAATTAGGTAGCTGTTGGGTAAAACCTTTATGAGCAGGTTAGCACCGCACGAATCAACTATAACGGGGGTTTGGGCAATACGTTTACCCTCAACCCACAATGAATGCACAAATGATGAAAGTTGTAATTCAATTTTACCGGGCTCTATGAGTGTTGCTAAAATTTTGAGGTTGATTTTATTAAAGGATGACTTTACTCCCAGAATAGGCATGGTAAAGGGGATAATAGCGTTGGCATGGTTTGATTGAATTGTAGCATTCACGCTATTATTTCGCTTGCTGGTTGTTCCGGTTACCTTTACCCATGAGTGGCTATTGCCATCGGTAAGGTTAACAGTTGAGGTAAAGCTATTGCTTTTGTAGCTCCAGTTAGTAATGTTTATGCTGCCGGAGTATGAGGAATCGGAATACGAAAGTTTGAAATTATCAATGTTAAAGGTTGCTGTTGATAGTCCGAAAAATGCTTTAACCCAATGGTATAGGCTATTGTTACCCGAATCCATAGTTGCGGATTGTTTTGATGGTTTAATAGCGGTGTGTTCTTGCTTAATGTAATGAAGAATGCTATTTACTTTGACCTCAGCATTGGAAATATCAACCTGTTTGGGATTAATTTTAAGTGTAGCCAGATGAAACGGGTTCAGCCTAATCGTTACATTACCCATTGTGAACAGGGTGTCGGTACCTTTTAGTTGAAGGTTATGCAGATTTAACGTACTGATACCTGTAACTTTTAAATCGTCAGCTTTAACTACTATCCCAAATCTACTTTTTATTTTAGCTGATTCATGCCTAAAAATAGCTCTTGTAATAAAGTTACGTGTTAGCAATATTGCAACCACAAGTAAAACTGTGATAATTAAACCAATTCTTATAGTTCTTTGTGCATGAATCATAATTGAAGCAAGTCTAAAAAGTTCATAATCGTTAAACGTTAAACGTGAAACGTTAAACGTTAAAAGTGAAACGTTAAATAGATATATAAATCAATGAAAATAAACACTTTACATTCATGACGTATTTTACGAAAAATATCATATTTATAATTACTTCTTTCTTCCTTCTGCCTTAAGCCATTGCCCCTAACATTCCTCTAACTTCCTCTAACTTCCTCTAACTTCCTCTATCTTCCTCTATCTTCCTCTATCTTCATCTATCTTCCTCTAACTTCCTCCTATACTTTGCATTGAGCCATTGCTCTTAACATGTCAGTATATCCATCAAAAGAAGCCAACATCAAAATTAATTATAGTTAAAATTGATTTAGAATGAATACTTTGCACAAAAAGTTACGCGATGGTTGCTAACGGGGTCGAGCGAGGAGGTTACCTTGTGCCTGGCATTAAAGGTATTGCCATAAACTGCAGTGGTTAGCATGTACTCCAGGGCAAGGGTTAAACATTCTTCCTTGTAGGTTATACGGGGCGAAATGCGGTATATATAGTTCAAATCATCGTTGCGGTGGTAATCGGTTATGGACGAATAGCTCTTATCGGAACCGTAAAGTTTTGAGTAACCAGCAAATAACCCAGGCGCCCATTTACCCCACCTGTGGTTAACATCCATCCATACGCTGAGAGTCCGAAGGTTTGCATAGTCGTAGTCGCCATTTATATCGCTTTCGGTAACACGTCCATACCCGCCAATCATGTTAAGGTGGGTAGGGTTTTCGCCATACACGGCTTCAGCTTTAATTACTGTTTCGTTGAGCTTTGCTAAGGCAAATCCGCTTAAAAGGTATTGACCAACAGTTTTATGTGTACCAGTATTGCTTGTTGCAATATACAACCGAGGTGTTAACCATTTATATCCTGCCGAACCACCTAACATGAACGATTTTGAGCTGCCCAGGGCAATTTGTCCTAATACTTCGGGCAAACCAGAATTCCGTTGTGCATCTTCAGGCCCTTTGGATTTGTGGTACCCTTGTGTAAGAGCCGATAGTGTTAATCTTAAATAGTTGTTGGGAAAGTAGTTTAGCCTAATTTGTGGGGAACGGTTAAGTGCATGGAACGGAGCTCCTGCACCGAATGAAATAGATGCGGGCATTATTTCATCAACAATTACAGGATGCCAGTATTGCCCCATTAAAAGCTCAGTATTTTGCCATTTAAGGTTAATCAGGGCGTGCCTTAACCGCAGGAGATAGGAATATGCGTTAGCCGTTGCGTAAAAATCGGTTTCAATCTTTGCCATTGTTTTAGCTCCCAAAATATTGGGGCCAGTAACCTGTAAACCCACCCGGGTGATAATGGTTAGCATCTGAAACTGATTTTTTTTGTTTACATCGGATCCATTGGCATCAAGTTTAGGCTTCAAAGGGTAGAATATTAGTTCCCCATCGCGGGCATCGAGCAGCTTATAGGTGTCGAATATCGCCTCGTACGATACAAAACCGTATGGTTTTACATCAATCTTGGGTTTTTGGGATTGGTCCTGCGCTGCTAAAATCTTAACAGTAAACACTAAAAGAAGGCTAATAGCTATTTTTCTCATGCCTGAATTTTTGCACAAATTTGGCAAATTACCATTTACTATAAGAAAAAAAGGGGAAAAAATGGATGGTAAATGAAACTTTTTGACGAAGTTTTTAGGTTTATTTTGCTTCATAAGCCTTTAATAGCAGGGAAAATTCAAACTCCTTCGGGTTTACTTATTTACCTCGCAAGTCGGGTTGATTGGTGATGCACTCATGGAAGCTGGTAAAGTTTTAAGGTAAGCCATAGGCTCAGTGTTTTTTTCACGATGAACAAATGCTAATTTTGGTGCAAATTTTAGCAATGAGCACTTTTCGTTTTATAGATCTTTTTGCCGGAGTTGGTGGATTTCATATTGCAATGAGCCGGTTAGGCGGTGAATGTGTTTTTGCATCGGAGATCGACTCAAACGCTGCTGCAACCTACAAAAATAACTTTGGAATTGACCCGCTATGCGATATTCGACAGGTTGATGAAAAAACGATACCCGCTCACGATGTTTTGTGTGCTGGCTTCCCCTGTCAGGCTTTTTCAAAAGCCGGAAAGCAGGAGGGATTTGACGATACACGAGGAACACTTTTTTTTGAAATTAAGCGTATTTTGAGGTATCACAAACCCAAATACATTATTCTGGAGAATGTCCGAAATCTTGCCTCGCACGATGGTGGGCGAACATGGAGGGTGATTTCGGAAAGTTTGAAGGAGCTGGGTTACATCATTACCGATAAACCTCTAATAGTGAGCCCTCATCAGGTTGGTGTGCCTCAGCTACGCGAAAGGGTATTTATTCTGGGTGTTCATGCTTCAAAAACAGCGGTAAAACAG
Source organism: Bacteroidales bacterium UBA4073 (assembly GCA_002383425.1). GTDB lineage: Bacteria > Bacteroidota > Bacteroidia > Bacteroidales > Tenuifilaceae > Tenuifilum. The sequence goes on from DFYV01000139.1 coordinate 3,940, forward strand.
TTGCATTTCAACTTGCCCCCGACGCATCGCAACAAAGCCAATGGGAATTTGATACTGAACGGTTGTGCCGATTTAAGATATGCCATCAGCGATAACGAGAATTTTGTCCTTTCGGCTTGGGATGAATTTATAAAAGGTGTAGGCCGCCTAAATCTTGGGTTTCCTATTTGGGCTAATGAGTTTGCAAAAACGTATGATTTACATCATTTACCCAGCTGGAAGTCAACTTTTATTCAAAAGAATAGGCAACTTTACATGCAGAACAGGTCGTTTATCGACAAATGGCTTAAAAAGTATGATAACCTTTCGGATTTTGTTCCCACGCATACTAAATTTGAATGGCAGGCCGGTGAACATATCGATAGCGTATGGCAGGGAATAATTCAGTTTCGCCCGTCGGGAATCAGAGTAAAACGTCCAACCGAGTTTCCGGCACTGGTTGCCATGGTTCATATTCCAGTTATTGGATGGGAAAAGCGCCGACTTACCCCACGCGAGGTAGCCAACTTGCAGAGTTTTCCGGACGATTACAAAATAAACGGGAACATCCAGCAGGCATACAAACAGTTTGGGAATGCTGTAAACGTTAAGGTAGTTGAGTTTCTTGCACGCCAACTTTTCAATCAAGCGTAACTACTGATTATTGGCTGCCCTGAAAAGTAGATCGGCCGATTGCAAAAGCTTACCCTTGAGGTTAGGGGAAATATGCGGATGTTCATTTAACCATTTAGTTACAATACCTGAGGCTTCGGTGGAGTTATGACCGTAAAGCACAGCATCGAGCCAAACTTTGGGAAAGAAGATGTCGTTAGTTTTTTGAATTTCCGGTAATAGGTCGAGTGCAGCATTGAGGTAATGAATGGAGTGGCTGGCCCGTAGGGGGTGGAAAAAGTATCGCAACCCTTCGGCAACCCAAGGTTCAGGACGTCGATTTTGTGCATTGAGTAGGCTATGGAAAAAGTCATCGCGTAAGGCTTCATCGGGTGTGGCTGCTCGCCGAACAAACCTAAACTTGGCAAGCCGATCGGAGTTTTGGATTCTTTCTTCCTGTACCTGTAAAATGCTATCGGCATGGGGCACGTCTCTTACAGCCAGTTCAAACGATAGGCTGATATAGTCGTTTTCACTTAGGGTTATCCCTTTTACCTGTTCCGTTTTCGCCCAAGTCTTTTCAATGAATTCATTGGCTTCGTCAGATATGGAAGTTCTGCAATAGGTTAATAGTGCGGGTTTACGTTCATCGGCAGGGAGGTCATGATTATTGAATACGCCCATAAGGGTTTCTTCCAGGGTATGCGATAGGATTATTCGGTTTGTGTGGTTGAGGAATTGCCACCATACGGTTTCGAGGTTGCCTAAAAGGTAGTTTCTGATTTGCGAATCGTTTTCGCAGGTAATGGCATTGGCAAGGTAACGGAAGTAAGCGTCAGTATCAATAAAATGATTTAGAAAAAGTTCGTGTAGGTTGATGTAGTATGAAGCGCGGGCAAGATCATCAACAGCCAGCTCATCGGGTAGAGTAAGCGTTATCATTTGGTGTTCGGGAATGAAAAGCCCGTAGCCTAATCCATTGCTGTTAATAATGATATTTTGTGGATTTGAGATATCACCGGGTAGATGTACTTCATAGTTTTTTGTGGTGATATTAACAGCTTGTGTCTGGTATCCCGACACGGTGTGAAGCAAAACATTAAATTGCATGGGAAGCCAGACATCGGTTTGCGTGAAAGTCAACTTGTTGCTGGCTATACCTACGTTTACTAAAGGCATTCCAGGGGTATCAATCCATCGTTTACTCCACGATTTGATATCGTTGGTTGACAGGGTATCGAATATTTCAATTAGTTCTGGCCAACCAGCATTACCGTAAGCATATTCCCTTAGGTAGTGTCGTAGGCCTTCCCTAAACTTTTCAGAACCCAAAGTTAACTCAAGTTGTTGGAGGGCAATGGGTGCTTTGTGGTATATAATATCGCCGTAAAGTGTTCCTGCAAGCATCATATTCTCAAGGTTTTGGCGGATTGGATTTGCTCCACCTGTTCTGTCAACAGAGTAAGCTCTGGGGTAGTGCGACAGGACAAAACTTAGCTGATGGTTTACCTTGGGATATTGTGGATTTACAATCTTATCGGCCATTAATTCGGCAAATACTTCTTTTAGCCATACATCGTTAAACCATTTCATGGTTACCATATTTCCAAACCATTGGTGCGATACTTCATGGGCTATAACGTTTGCCTGACTTAGCAGCTGGGTAACCGATGGGTTGTCATCGAGCAGAATACGATTATCCCTGTAAAAAATTGCACCCGGATGTTCCATGCCACTGTACTGAAAATCGGGGATTAGTACCACATCAAGTTTCTGGAAAGGGTAGGGGATATTGGTGTATGCTTCAAGCCATTTTATGGCATTATTATGCAGTTCAAAAACCTGCTCAATATTCCGTTTTACCTTCAGGGTATCGGTTTCGCGGTGGTAAAGTGTCATTTTAAAGCCATCCGACACATGGTTAATGGTGTCGAACCTGCCAGCAGCAAATGCAAACAGGTATGTACTTATGGGATAGGTTTTATCGAATACCCATAGGATAGAGGTATCGGTTTCCATTTTATTGGTAACAGGAGCATTGCTTACCGCTGTCCAATTCATGGGGGTTTGTAGGGTAAGGTTGAAACATGCCTTAAGGTCGGGTTGGTCAAAGCACGGGAATACGGTCGATGCCCTATCGGGAACCAGCAAGCTGTATAGGAAATCGCCCTTGCGATTAAGCGAGGTTTTCCCTGCCAAAAAGTCGATGGCTACACGATTCTGTCCTTTGTAAAGATTACCTTTAGGTATTATTAAATGACCATTGTTAACCCTAATGTTTAGCTGGCGGTAATTTACTGTTAGATTTAGCAAACAGCTATCGGCAATTCTAAAATCGATGGGTAAATTGTAAAGTTCAGTTAACTCAAACGTTAACTCAACGCGGCCAGGTATAGGGGCATTTACATTTTCAGGAATATCAAGGTAAATGTTATATTCAATATTTGAAATGGTTTGTTTACGTTGATTTGCCAGCTGTTGGCTTACACCCAGTTCAACTTTCTCCTTGCAGGAACCTAAAAGTAAAAATAGCAAAGCGGTAATAGCTATTCGTGATGATTTCCTTTCCATTTACTTACATTTACTCAGTGGTAAAAACCATTGCGAAAATACTTAAATTATGTTAACGGAAAAGGCCATTGTATATTTTTGCATTTTTACAAAAAAATGAGATGAGTGAGTTTAGCCAGGAATTACTGAATGTACCAATAAACCTTTACAGGGTTGCAATTGCCATTAGAGGTGAAATTTCGCGCAAGCTAACCGAGTCCTTTGGCGAGGAGTTTACAGCCGATTACTGGTTCGTGCTCAGCCACTTATTTAACGAGTCTCCATTAACCCAGGGGCGTTTGGCTGAACTTACCAATCGCGATAGGGCTTCGCTTTCGCGAACAGTTGCTTGCATGGAGCGTATCGATTTGGTCTCGAAAACTTTAGAACCATTCGACAAGCGTAAGGAATTAATATCACCCACAAAAACAGCCATTGACTTTAAGCCTGAAGCCGAGAGAATTGTTCTGGAAGTCGTTGGGCAAGTTGTAAATAACCTTAACCCCATTGAGATTATGGAGCTGAACCGAATGCTTGCATTACTGTTTAAGAATATTACAAAAGGTTAATTATGTCAAAAGGCAGGAGTGAACCCGACAAAAACCATTACTTTTGGCTTCTAATTTTATAACGCTTCAAATGTTATGACTAAACTAACAAAATCAATTCTGGGAATTATGATAGTATTACTTGCGGTTTCGTGTAAGGAAAAGGTCGATAGCAATCCCTTGTTGAGCAAATTCGATACTCCGTTCCAAACGCCACCATTTAATGAAATAAAGCATGAGCATTACATGCCCGCGCTTGATTCGGCAATCTCAATGGCACGCCACGAGATTGATGCAATTGTAAACAATCGTCAGGAGCCAACCTTTGAGAATACAATTGAAGCCCTTGATCAAAGCGGTAAATTACTTGCCGATGTGTCCAACATACTTTTCAACCTCAACGAGGCTGAAACCGATAGCGTTCTTCAACAAATTGTGGTAGAGGCATCGCCTAAGCTTACCGATTTTTCAAACGATATCAACCTTAATCCTGAACTATTCAAACGGGTTAAGGCGGTTTGGGAAAAGCGCGATTCGCTTAAGCTTAATCCCGAGCAGATGATGCTACTCGATAAAACCTATAAAGGTTTTGTAAGGAACGGGGCTAACCTCAGTGATTCGGACAAAGAAAAGTATCGCGCTATTAGCCGCGAGCTTTCCGAGCTAACCGTCAGGTTTAACCAGAACGTACTGGCTGAAACCAACGGCTACAAGCTACACATTACCAACCAGGCCGATTTGGGAGGCTTACCCCAAAGCTTAATTGATGCTGCAGCCTACACTGCAAAACAACAAGGGCTTGATGGTTGGGTTATAACCCTTGATTACCCCATGTATGGCCCATTTATGAAATATGCCGATAACCGTGAACTTCGCAAACAGCTTTACATGGCTTATGGCAGTCGTTGTTTCAAAGGTAATGAATACGATAATCAGCAGATAGCCAAACGAATAGCTAACCTTAGACTGGGAATGGCAAATCTGTTAGGATACCCCAACTATGCCACCTTTGTGTTGGAGAATCGCATGGCTGAAACACCCGAACGCGTTAACGAATTCATTGCCGAACTTGTTGATGCTTCGCTGCCCGCTGCACGTATTGAAGTTAAAGAGGTTGAAGAATTTGCCCTTCAGCAAGGGTTTAAGGGAAACCTCGAGCGATGGGATTGGTCATATTACTCCGAAAAGCTTAAAAATGCTAAGTATAGCTACAATGAGGAGGAGTTAAAACCCTACTTCCAGCTTGAAAAGGTTATCGAAGGGGTTTTCTTACTGGCTAATAAGCTTTACGGCTTAACCTTTTTGCCTAACAGCAACATACCAGTTTACCATCCCGACGTTAAGGCATACGAGGTTTATGACGGCAGTGGCCGATTTATGGCTGTGCTTTACCTGGACTTTTTCCCCCGGGAGGGTAAAAGCGGTGGTGCGTGGATGACTTCGTTCCGTTCGCAGTATCGCGAAAAAGGTAAGGATGTTCGTCCGCTTGTTTCCATCGTAGCTAACTTCACAAAACCAACCGATAAGCAGCCTTCGCTACTTACTTTTTATGAGTTCACAACCTTCCTTCATGAATTTGGGCATGCTTTGCACGGTATGCTATCCGATTGTACTTACTCTTCGTTAAGCGGAACTGCTGTTTATCGCGATTTCGTGGAATTACCATCGCAAATCATGGAGAATTTTGCGGTTGAAAAGGAATATCTCGACCAATTTGCCGTACACTACCAAACCGGTGAAAAAATTCCGCAGGAGCTTGTCCAAAAAATTATAGCAAGCCGAAATTTTCAGGCCGGATATTTTTCGGTTCGTCAGCTTGGTTTTGGAATACTCGATATGGCATGGCATACCATTACCAAACCTGTAAATGACGATGTTGATGCTTTTGAGAAAAAGGTGCTTGATTCCATCGAGGTTTTACCCCCGGTGAAAGGTACCAATATGAGTGTAGCCTTTGGGCATATATTTGAGGGTGGATACGCCGCCGGATATTATGGTTACAAGTGGGCCGAAGTTCTTGATGCCGATGCCTTTGAACTTTTCAAGCAGAAGGGCATTTTTAACCGTGAGGTAGCCCAAAGTTTCCGTGAAAATATCCTCTCTAAAGGAGGTAGTGAGCACCCCATGGAGCTTTACAAGCGTTTCCGTGGTCAGGAGCCATCAACCGATGCCCTGCTAAAGCGCAGTGGATTAAAAAAGTAGAAAGCAACCAAGTGATAGTTGTTCGTTGTTCGTTGTTCGTTGTTCGTTGTTCGGAAAAATGGTTGATGGTTGATTTCTTTTGAATTTCAAATTACGAATTACGAATTACGAATTACGAATTACGAATTACGAATTACGCTTTTAACTTTTACTTTTCCCTTTCTCCTTTTGTCATTCCGAACGAAGTGAGGAATCTGTGTTGAAGTTGATGGTTGATGGTTG
>DFYV01000190.1 GCA_002383425.1 Bacteroidales bacterium UBA4073
CTTTTGAATTTCAAATTACGAATTACGAATTACGAATCTTGAATCTTGAATCTTGAATCTTGAACCTTGAACCTTGAACCTTGAATCTTGAACCTTGAATCTTGAATCTTGAATCTTGAATCTTGAATCTTGAACCTCGAACCTCGAACCTTGAACCTTGAACCTTGAACCTTGAACCTTAACGGTTAAGGCAAAGACGTATTCAAAACTCCCGTTTCACGAACAACAACCAATCATCAACCATTAACCATCAACTATCTATTGTATGTTCTTATCATCTAAGAGTCCAGTCTAAAAAGGTATTCTCGTCATTGCGAGCGAAGCGAAGCAATCTATATCTCTTTGAGCAACAGATTGCTTCGTCGTGCCTCCTCGCAATGACGCGTTTGCTTTTGGCCTTTTTTGACTGGACTCATCTAAAAAATAACCAAAGTAACTACATAAATTTTATACAAAACAATTTCGTTTATATAATTGTTTATCATATAGTTATAGTGTATAATATTTTAACTGATGTAGGTTTGAGCATATCTCCATTACGAATAAAAATCACCCACGTAATTATTGATGATGTAAAAAAATGGACATCGGGAACTCCGAACGTTAAATTTGTTTTCGCAAACGTTTTAAATGAATTTTTCACAAAAACGAAAAGCTATGTGTACCCAAAAAATCAAACCTAAAATAAAACTAACAGCAACCCTACTAATGCTATTGCTTACCAATTTATCATTTGCACAGCAAATAATAAAGGGTATAGTAAAGGCAGGCGATACTGGGGAAAGTCTTCCAGGGGTTAATATTACCGTAAAAGGTACAATGCGAGGTACCATAACCAATTTGGATGGTAACTACCAGATTGAGGTTCAACCCGGCGACAAAATACTGGTGTTCTCCTTTGTAGGATTTGAGGATACTGAGGTTGAAATTGCCAATCAACAGGTTATTGATGTCACCTTAAAGTTGAAATCAACGGAGCTGCAGGAAGTAGTGGTGGTTGGTTATGGCACCCAAAAGGCAAAAGACCTGACAGCACCTATTGTTACAGTCAAAGGGAATGAACTCTCCAAGCAAGTTGCCTCAAACCCGATGAATGCCCTACAGGGTAAAGTTGCCGGGGTTCAGATAGTAAATAGTGGTGTACCCGGTAGCGGAGCAACTGTAAAAATCAGGGGTGTAGGTTCAATTGGGGATTACGCCAAGCCACTGTACGTAGTCGATGGGGTTTTTGTTGATAACATCGACTTTTTAAGTTCAAGCGACGTGGAAGACCTAACCATTCTGAAAGATGCCTCGGCCTCAGCAATATATGGCGTTAGAGCTGCAAATGGGGTAATTATTGTTACAACCAGAAAGGGCAAATCGGGTATTCCCACGGTAAGCTACGATGGCTACGTAGGTTTACAGGTTCCAACTAACATACTGCCAATGGCTTCTAAAGATCAGTATGTAACCCTTCTTAATGAGGCTAATCAAAATATACCGGGGTATATCCCTAAAAATCCTTCCGATTATCCCACCAGTACCGACTGGTATAAGGAACTGGTTAGAACTGCCAGCATGACTAACCACAATCTGGATATTTCCGGATCAACCGATAAAACATCCTACTCCATTGGTGGCAACTATATTTACCAGAATGGCATTATGGACGCCGAAAACAACTACCAGCGCTATAATATAAGAGGTAGATTGGACCAACAAGTTAATAAAAACCTGAAATTTGGTATTAACACCATTATATCAAACTATAACAAGTACAACCCTAACAATGATGCATTTTTTGGCGCCTACGTTAATCCACCTGTTTACCCCGTTTACAACCCATCAAATAGCGATGCCTTTCCAGTTAAGTTTGATGCACCCCAGAATTATGGATTTGGTAACAGCTATGGTAATCCTGTGGCATCGGCATACTATTCCGATAATTATGAAAAAGGGCATAAAGAAGTTTTCAGCATATACGCCGATTTAGATATTATAAAGGATAAGTTGACTTACCGCGCTGCCTATAACCTGGATCAGGATAGCTGGAATCAACGATACTACACCCCACAATTCTATGTAGGTGGTTCACAGGGCGTTACCAAATCGAATTTAACCAAAACTTTTGGTAACTCGTCGAAGCAAATTATCGATAATCTTGTTACCTATAAAAATAGCACAGGAAAAGCTTCATACACCATACTGGTAGGACATTCCCTTAGAATGGAAAAAATGGAAACCCTTTCGGGTTATGCCAATAGCGTTCCGGGATACGACGACCAATCGAAATACTTAGTTAACGGCTCGTTTCGCGATCGGAATGCTTACGATGCTGCTGCCAGGTATAACGGGCTATCATTTTTTACCCGCGGTACTTTAAATTATGCCGACAAATACCTTGCAACCCTGACATTCCGTGCCGATGCCAGTTCCAAATATCAAGATAAATGGGGATACTTCCCTTCATTAGGCATAGCATGGAACATAACCCAGGAGAACTTTAGTATAATAAACGAAAGGTTTGCTAACCTGAAACTACGTGCGAGTTGGGGTATGCTCGGTAACGACAATGTTCCATCAAACTCATCCATCATACTTGGCCAAACTGGCATTGGAAGTTCCGGCGTTTTTGGCGATAACCTGGTTGACGGAGTGGGAGCACAAACCGTACTGCAAAACTACCTGAAATGGGAAACCGTCACTGAATTTGACATGGGTATCGATTTTACCCTGAAAAATCAAAAATTTTCAGGAGAGCTCGATTACTACCGTAGGGTGACCAACAATGTGGTTTTTTATGCTCCAATTGCTACTGGTGGTGGACTTGCCGAGTTACTGGGGAATAACGGAAAAGTGCTCAATACTGGTTTAGAACTCTCGCTAAACTATAGAAATGAGCTATCGAAGGATTTAAGCTACAATATCTCATTTAACGCCACATTCAACCATAACGAGGTTTTAGAACTTAACGGAAGAGAATACATCCCCAGCGGCACTGTCCGGGGGAACTTCACCACCAGAACTGCCGTTGGGCATCCAATAGGCTCATTTTACGGGTACGAGATCGATGGCGTGTATAGCAGCGAGCTTGATGCGTTGCGCGATCCTGTGAGTCAAGCTATTAAGGATAAAGGTTACTTTAAGTATAAAGATCAAAACGGTGATAATGTTGTTGACGAAAACGACAAGGTTTACTTAGGCAGCGCGTTTCCCTGGTTAATTGCAGGCATCGACCTTGGCCTAACCTACAAAAAGTTTGATTTTAGCCTCTCCATTAACGGCCAGTATGGTAACAAAATTTTGAATGCTAAAAGGATGAATCGGGATGTATTTTCCGATGGAAACTACGATGAGGATTTTTACAAAAATCGATGGACCCCCTCCAATACAGGAACCGATTACCCGTCGGCCGAAGCCTATAATTCTTCGTTCATTCAGCAGGCAAACGATTTCTTTGTAGAAAATGGCTTTTACATCCGAATTCAAAATATTCAGATAGGCTACACAACCGAAAAGATCCCCTATGTACCCAAGTTTCGGGTATTCTTTACGGCCCAACGCCCCTATACATTCTTTACCTACAAGGGATTTACACCTGAAGTTGGAGGCTCACCCATAAGCAGCGGTATCGACTTTAATGTTTACCCCATGCAAGCCATATACACCCTCGGCGTTAAATTAATTTTTTAATTCAAAAATATAAGAGCTATGAAAACCATAAAGTATATTGCAATAATCCTAATAGCAGTTCTTTCATTCTGGAACTGTGAGGATTTCCTCGATTTTAGGCAGGAAGCGACTCTCCCCACAACCGGAATTGATTACACTAAATCCGAAAATATTTTTCTCTCGGTTAGCGCTGCATACGCTAAACTAAGAGACTGGGGCGCACATACTTTTCCCTATATTGGAGCTTTTGAAATTGCCTCTGACAATGCCGATAAGGGTAGTACGCCCGAAGATAACCCCGAAATGCGCGACATAGACAACCTAAACTTTCAGCCTTCCAATGGCCTGATAAATTCATTGTGGACCGGATATTACGGCATTGTAAGTGGAGCCAACTACGCAATTCACCAGATGCCACTATTTGTCCAGAACCTACAAATTAGCACTGACCGCGACTATGCCATTCAATGCCAGGGTGAAGCAAAAACGCTGAGAGCATACGCATACTTTAACCTTACCCGCCTGTTTGGAAGAGTACCCATTGTTGATACAGTTTTAACCTCGGAGCAGCTGGCCTCGTTAACCCAGGCAAGCACCAGTGAACTTTACGATTTTATTGAAAAAGATTTGTTGGAAGCCATAGCTGTACTACCCGACGGATATACCAAGGAATGGGGAGGCCGAATATCAAAATACACGGCAATGGCTATAAAAGCAAAGGTTCACCTTTACCAATCGGAATGGGATTCTGTTGCCTCATTAACCGATAAAATTATTGCATCGGGCCGATTTAATCTTCTTGATAACTTCCGCGAAGTTTTTAGCATTGATGGTGAAAACTCCAGGGAATCGCTCTTTGAAATTCAGAGCTCCACGCTTGGGAAATCATCTGGCGATGCTGCCTATCTCGAATATGGTTATCATCAGGGACCTCGTGGCAATTCACCTGCTAACATGCAGGGGTGGGGATTTTGTACCCCCTCCGACAACCTAATTAATTTTTACAATTCGCGTGGCGAAGTAATTCGACCGGCAACCACTCTCCTTTACAGGGGTACCGTAACACCCGAAGGCGATAGTATTAAAATGAGTTGCACTAACCCTGTTTACAACGGGAAAGTTTACATTCCCTCATCGCTAAACAGGTGGGTTTATAACGGTTATGGTTTCGATCACAACATAAGAGTAATCAGGTATTCCGATATACTTCTGATGTACGCCGAGGCTCTTGTTCAGGGAGCTGCTGTTCCCTTAACCTGCGGGTTAAGCGCCGATGATGCGTTGAATATGGTTCGCACCAGAGCTGGATTAACCACCATATCAGGGGCAACACTTCAGGATATTTGGGACGAACGTAGAGCCGAGCTGGCCATGGAGGAAGACAGGTACTTTGACCTTGTACGAACCAATCAGGCAGCAACAGCTCTTGCCTACAAGGGCTTCGTGGTGGGGAAACATGAGCACTACCCCATTCCTTCAGCCCAAATGCAGCTGAATCCGAATTTAACTCAAAATAGCGGATATTAATTTCATTTCAATTCAAATCAATGTTTAACTTAAAACTAAGTACTATGAAGAACAAATTCAGAATTCTAAGCGCGCTACTGTTGTTTAGCGCTTTGGTTACCAGTAGTTTACTTTTCACCTCATGCGGGGATGATGATGATGACAATCCTCCTACTGACAACAAAATTGACCCAGGTACCATTGCAACAGCCAATTTGGTTGCCTATTTCCCATTCGACGGCAATGCCCTTGAAAAAATAGGTAACCTTACCCCAGCTCAGCAACCCGGCGTTACCTATGTTGCTGGCCGGAGGGGGCAAGCCTATCAGGGTGCTGATAACGCATACCTCCGTTACAACCTCCCCGATGCAAGCAAGCTAAAAACCCTAAAGTCATTCTCTATTGCCATGTGGATACAATCACCAAAGGTTGACGGTACCCCTGTACCCAAAATTTTTGAGATTGGCAAATCCGATGACCTCTTTTGGGGTAACCTTACACTTATGATTGAGAGGCTTACCGAACCAGGAGCCGATTCACTTTTCTTCAAGCTACACTTCAAGAAAGTAGGAGCTACATGGGAAGGCCAATGGATTGAGCTAAAGAGTTCAACCTATCAGGTAAACAAATGGATGCATCTGGTTTACCAGTACGATGCCACCACCTCCAAGTTCATGATCTATAAGGATGGGGTAAAGATGACCTTGCCCGAAACTACCGAAAACCGGTATGCCGATGACCAACAAACCCCACTGGGAGAACTTAATTTTGTTAACGCCGATGTTTTAAACATAGGCGCATGGAGGCCTAAAACCGATTCTGGAGCCACTGATGAGTGGATGGGTTGGTTCATGGGTAATCTGGACGAACTCCGTGTTTACGACAAAGCCCTTACTGCCACTGAGGTTAAGGACCTTTACGATGCCGAGGTTTCACAAATCACTTTGTAGCTAACTCAAGAGGGTGGGTTAACACCCACCCTTCTTTTTAACTATCATCATGAAACTCTTTTTACCTTTTATAACACTTATTTCTGTTCTACTTTCAATATCCTCTTGCAAAAAAGAGGAACAAGTTGTTATTGGGAACATAATGGTTGATTCAATAACCGTTGATGGGGTTAAGGTTTTAGACAATTGCCAAATTAACCATATTGGATATAGCCCAAGCATAAACGTATATTTCAACAAAGCAGTTGATACTCTGAAAATTGATACGTACAACATCTACTTTTCTGGCGATACTTACAATAACTATAGCCATCATTTTACTAACGATTCAAGGGTTTTAAGCATTGTACCAAACAAGAATTTGGAACCGCTTAAACTTTATATATTTACAGTATCACAAGGTGAAAACCTGGGTGGTAACATCATCAACGGGTATTCCATCAAATTTTCAACGAAGCTCGACTCAACCGATAAGTTTCCTATAATTTCGGACGATGAGCTTTTAACGCTTATTCAAAAGCAAACATTCAAGTATTTCTGGGATTTTGGTCACCCTGTTAGTGGACTGGCAAGGGAACGAAACACATCGGGCGATATAGTTACCATAGGAGGCAGCGGATTTGGAATTATGTCCATTGTGGTTGGCATTGAGCGAGGATTTGTCTCCAGAACCGATGGAATTAATCGCCTTACAACAATTATCAACTTTTTAAAAAATGCCGACAGGTTTCATGGAGCCTGGGGACACTGGTATAACGGTAACACCGGGAAAGTTGTACCATTTAGTACAAACGACAATGGCGGCGATCTGGTGGAAACCTCTTTTCTGGTACAAGGGCTTATTACACTCCGGCAATACCTGAACCCAAACAATGGCGATGAGAACAATTTAATAAACCAAATAAATGAGCTGGTAAACGGCGTTGAATGGACGTGGTACACCAAGAATGGTGAAGATGTACTTTACTGGCACTGGTCACCTACGGTGGGATGGGCCATTAATATGCCGATTGTAGGTTACAATGAGGCCTTGATAGTTTACGTATTGGCTGCATCATCACCCACATACCCTATAAATTCGTCGGTTTACCATGCCGGATGGGCAAGGAATGGGTCAATTGCCAACGGAAAGAGCTTTTATGGGATACAGCTACCATTAGGATACGATTACGGTGGACCACTATTCTTTGCACACTACTCCTTTCTTGGGCTAGACCCGCGAAATTTAAGCGATACATACGCAAACTACTGGCAACAAAATGTTAACCATACCCTTATAAACAGGCAGCACTGCATAGTTAATCCGGGCAAATTTCCCTTATATAGCGCCGACTGCTGGGGATTAACGGCATCGGACGATAATACGGGATACGGTGTGCATGAACCCACCCGTGATATTGGGGTTATTAGCCCAACAGCAGCACTCTCTTCCATGCCCTATGCCCCAGAGGAGTCCAAAAAGGTAGCACGTTTCCTTTACTACAAACTTGGCGATAAGGTTTGGGGAGAGTATGGTTTTTACGATGCTTTCAATGCTTCAGCTGGATGGTGGGGTAATAGTTACCTGGCCATCGACCAGGGACCGATAGTGGTAATGATTGAAAACTACCGTAGCGGATTGTGCTGGAACCTTTTCATGTCAGCGCCCGAAATCAATCAAGGACTTACGCTACTTGGCTTTAACGTGAACAACTAAACAATAAATTAGGTATGCCATGACCAACAAGGATAAATTTTTAGGACCAATCGGGAAGGCATCGATAATATTCGCCCTCCTTATTCTTTCGTGCACTAACGGCAAAAACATAACTTTCCCTTCAAAGGGTAAAATCAATTACCCTATCACTGCCGAGGACGAAATGATGCTCGATTCCATACAGTACAAAACATTTCAGTACTTTATGAATGAGCAGCACCCTCAGTGGGGTATAGTAAAGGACAGGGCAGCAAGCGGAATGCCTGCAAGTATTGCTGCAACCGGTTTTGCTATACCTTGCTATGCCATAGGCGCTGAACATAAGTGGATCAGCCGCGACGAAGCTGCTCAAATAACCCTTAAAATACTAAAGTTCTTTAATGATTCCGAGCAAAGCACATCATCACTTACAACAGGCTACAAGGGATTTTACTACCATTTCCTTAACATGGAAACAGGAAAAAGGGAATGGAACTGTGAGCTTTCAACGGTTGATACCGGCCTTCTTCTTATGGGCATAATATTTGCCCGCAATTACTATAATGCGAACAACGAGGTGGAAAGTCAAATCAGACAATTGGCCGACTTTCTGCTTAAACGGGTTGACTGGGATTTCATGCAGATGCCACCCCAGGGTCAGTATGCATATACCATAACCATGGGATGGTACCCCGAATCGGGATTTCATCACATGGGTTGGAAAGGCTATAACGAAGCTCTATTCCTCTACATACTTGCTGCTGGGTCGGGTATGAAAAATGTTGAAAAAGCGTATAATACATGGCTTGAATCGTATAAGTGGCACACCCCTTACAAGGATTACTCGCACGTGGCTTTCCCTCCGCTTTTTGGTCACCAGTTTTCTCACGCATTCATCGATTTTAGGGGGATTCAAGACTCGTACATGAGTAAAAAAAATATCGATTACTTTACTAATTCCCGTATTGCCACTTACGTACAACGCGAGTACTGCATCGATAACCCTCATGGTTGGGTGGGTTACGACTCCCTATGTTGGGGAATTACCGCTTGCGACGGCCCAACCGATAAGTATAATTTCGACGATAAAGTATTTCTGGGCTATGCCGGTAGAGGCGCCAGCGGGCGTGAACTCAATTATTTTGACGATGGAACCATTGCCCCTTATGGACACCTGTCATCGTTACCCTTTGCCCCCGAAATAGTACTTCCTACTACCAAAGCAATGATTCAACGGTATGGCGATAAACTCTGGGGTAAGTATGGGTTTTACGACGCCTTCAACCTTACAGCCAATTGGGTTGACAACGACTTTATTGGAATTGATCAAGGCCCAATGCTCATCATGATTGAAAACTTCAGAACCGGATTGGTATGGGACTATGTAATGCCCGATCCAATCATTCAAACAGGATTGAAAAAACTTGGTTTCCAAGAAATGAACTAAATACGCCCTGCATTTCTGAATTGAAAAACCATTTTTCACCTCTTTCTTTTTAACTCTCATTGATATGAAGGATATGTATAGAGTAACTATGGTTGCTGCCGTTATATCGATTTTGATGATACCTTTCCAATCAATAGCCCAAACAGTCACCCTTGACCGTTTTGAAACCGCACAGGGATGGAATTTTATAAAGTCCGACGGCGTAACCGTAGAAACCCAGGTTGATGAAGGTATAGCCGGAAAATCGGTTAACTTATCGTACAATTTCATTAAGGGAACCGGATACGGCGGAATTCAGAAGTTTTTCCCGATCGATTTACCTGAAAATTTCGAAATATCGTTTTACATTAAAGCGGAATCACCCTCAAACAACTTCGAAATAAAATTTATCGACAGCACTGGCAATAATGTTTGGTGGGTAAATAACCGTAATTTCAAATTCCCTACCCAGTGGCAGAAGATCAGAATTAAACCCCGACATATAAGCTTTGCTTGGGGACCAACAAACGATAAACGTCTAAAAAGAATTGACCGGATTGAATTTACAGTTGCATCGTTTGTTGGCGGCAGCGGGAAAATATGGATTGATAGCTTAACCTTTAAAACATTGCCCGGCATAACTGCCGAATACCCCAACCCAACAGCTTTTGAAATTTACGGGTACCATAAAAAATCGATACCCGAAATCTTCGACCATAACCCACAAAGCATTTGGAACTCCGAGAAAAATGAAAATACGGAAATAGCCATTGATCTGAAAGGCCACCGTGAAATTGGGGGTTTAAAAATTGACTGGGGGAATGGGAAAATTGCCAGTAATTTCGATATTTTAACCTCTGACGACTCCATAAATTGGGAAAAATTATTCACCATAAAGTCGAATACCAATAGCATAAGCTTTATCCGATTGCCTGAACTCGAAACTCGCTACATTAAGCTAAACCTGTACAAAAGCATTGATACAAAAGGATTTGGTATAAAAGATATCAATTTAATTGGGGTTGAGGAATCCAACACGCTTAATAGCTTTTTCCGATACGTTGCCAAAAATTCACCAGTAGGTGATTATCCAAGGTATTTTCTCGATCAGGCTTCGTACTGGACTATTTCGGGTGTTAACGGCGATACCAAGGAAGCATTAATCAACGAGGATGGCATGGTTGAAATTGAAAAGGCAAAGTATTCCATAGAACCCATCATAAAACTTGGCAGTAAGGTGTACAACTGGTCGAATGTAAAAACTTCGCAATCGCTGGTTTACAGTATCGATACAAAAAATTACGATTTCACCCCAACGGTTAATTGGCATACCGATGAACTCGATTTACAAATAGGCATAACATCGTACGGCAAAGCAAATACCTCATCAAAACTCGTAATTGGCTATACCCTCAAAAATAATACATCAAAAAATCAATCGATCGATTTTTATCTACTTGTAAGACCCTTCCAGGTAAATCCGTACTACCAATTCTTAAATCTTGCAGGAGGAGTTGGATCAATTAATACAATTACAGCCAATACCGAAAGGAATAAAGTTAAAGTCGATAGTTCAACACTATACTTTTCCAAAGGCTTTGAGCAATTCTCTGCCAATTCCTTTTACACGGCCAACTATGCCGAATTAATTAAAAATAATCGGGAAACTGAACAGACATGCACCCATGAATCAGGATTATGCAACGGAATGGTAAAGTACCCCATTAAGCTAAAACCCGGACAGGAAGAAACCATTTTCGTTGTAGTGCCATACCATACAAACAGTATCGATGAAACCGAATTAAGGGCCAGTAACATAATTGACACCATAGCTAAAGTTTCGGGATACTGGCAAAACAAAACAGGCCATGTTAAGTTCAACCTCCCCGAATCTGCCAACGATTTGATTAAAACCTACCGCGCTAACCTGATGTATATTTTAATTAACCGCGATAATCACGGAATACAACCAGGCTCCCGATCGTATGAGAGAAGCTGGATACGCGACGGTTCGCTCACCTCATCGGCGTTATTGAAATCAGGTATAACCAGCGAGGTAAAGGAATTTATTGAGTGGTACGCCCAAAATCTCTATGAAAACGGGAAGGTACCCTGCGTTGTCGATTTCAGAGGCCCCGATCCTGTTCCAGAGCACGATAGCCATGGCCAGTTCATCTACCTCATTCATGAGTACTTTAGCTTCACCCACGATACGGCATTTTTAGAAGCGATGAATCCGTATGTTCTTCGGACTATCAATTACATTGAATCGCTTATTGCTGAACGCTCAACCGATAAGTTTAGATACGGAAACGATAGCTTAAAGGTATTTTATGGTTTGGTTCCGGAATCAATCAGCCACGAAGGGTATTCCGCTAAACCCATGCACTCCTATTGGGATAACTTTTTCATTCTTAAAGGATTAAAAGATGCCTGCGATATCCAACTCACGCTTGGAAATCACGGGCAGTATGAACGAATAAAGCTGATAACCGATACTTTCCGGGAAAATCTCTATAAATCAATCCGTCTTTCCATAAAGAACCACAACATCGACTATATTCCGGGTTGTGCTGAACTTGGCGATTTTGATGCCACCTCCACAACCGTTTCACTTACTCCCTGCAATGAGCTTGAAAACCTTCCAAAGCCTGAAATATTTAACACCTTTGAGAGGTACTACACATACTTTAGTAACAGAAAATCGGGGCAAATAAGCTGGATTAACTTTACCCCTTACGAGAATAGAATCATTGGCTCATTCATAATGCTTAATCAGTCCGAAAAGGCTCACGAGTTAATCGATTACTTTATGGGTCAGCAGCGACCCCGTGGATGGTACCACTGGGCCGAAGTGGTATGGAATAGCTATCGGACACCCGCATTTATAGGCGATATGCCACATACCTGGGTTGGAAGCGATTTTGTTAATAGTTTTAGAAATATTTTCGTTTACGAAAATCCTCAAAACAGCAATGTTTGCATTGGCGCTGGCTTAAAGCAGGAATGGATTGACAGTCAGCAAGGAATCAAAATTGAAAACCTGCCAACCTACCACGGAACTCTGTCATACTCAATAAACAGGGATAACGATCACTATTCCATAAAAATTTGGGGAAACATTAAACTGCCAAAAAATGGGATATGCCTGAAAAACTTCAATGCACCAAAAGTTCCTGAAAGAATTACTGTGAATGGTGTTGAAATACAAACATATAACGAAAAGGAAATAAATGTAAATGAGTTTCCTTGCGAGATTAATATTTACTACTAATACGACAATGCAATGGAAACCAACGATTTACAATCGAAAAGCGAAAATAAAATAAAAATTTCCCAGCTAATAGCGTATGGTGCAGGGGGTATAATTCCCATTGCTCTTTTTAATATCGCCGGAATACTTGTTGGGTTGATGGGAAATATAAGCTTAGGGTTAAGTGCCTTTTGGCTTGGAACCATACTTATCATCCCCCGGCTTTGGGATGCCATTGCTGATCCTATTATTGGTCATTTATCCGATAATACCCGTACCCGCTGGGGACGCCGGCGGCCATTTTTACTGGTTGGTGGTATTCTGGTAGCCATCTTCTTTGTTGCCATGTGGTGGATTCCCAAAGGCGAAACCATTCGCATTTGGTTCCCATCCGAATCGGGATACCAATGGTTTCAGCTATCCTACATCCTTGTAACCCTTCTCCTGTTTTACACCTCCTGTGCAATCTTTGAAATTCCCCATGGCGCACTGGGAATGGAAATGACTGTTGACCCGCATGAACGTACCCGGCTGTTCAGCGCAAAAAGTTTTGTGGGTAATCTTTTTGCCATGAGCACCCCATGGCTTTTTGTGCTGGCCAACATGGAAGTATTCAAAGGCCCTGGCGGAAATGAAGCCGACGGTATGCGGTATGTCTCCCTGATGATTGCAGCTTTACTTATTCCTCTTTCGTTTTGGTGGACTGCAAAACTCCGTGAACCAAGCTTTGCACGAATATCAAAGCAGGAGAAAAAACCGTTCTGGAACGATATGAAGCATACCGCCAGAAATAAGAATTTCATCAAGCTAACACTGGCCATTTTCACCCTTGCAACCGGTTTCAATTTTGTAACACTACTGGGCTCGTACATCCCCATTTTTTATGTTTTTTCGGGTGATAAGGTGGCTGGCGCATATCTTTTAGGGATAAATGGAACTGTTTGGGCTATTACTGGACTTTTAGCGGTATTCCCTTTAAACTGGGTTAGCCCTAAACTTGGCAAACGCAATACTTTAATCCTTTCCATGGCTCTAATGGCAACGGCACAGCTTTCAAAAATTGTTTGCTACAATCCCAATCACCCATACCTGATAATCATACCAACAGTTCTTCTTTCAACCGGTATGCTATTCTTTTTTACCCTTGGCTCCTCGATGGTAGGCGATATTTGCGATGAAGATGATTTGAATACAGGCAATAGGAAAGAGGGAAGCTTTTACTCGGTTTTTTGGTGGTTTATTAAAATGGGATTCGCCTTGGCCAGCTTTGTTGCTGGTATTCTGATTGAATTTACCCGCTTTGACCAAAATCAGGTTACCAAGGTCGATTACATCGAAGGTAACATTAAAGAAATAAGAGTTAACCTCACTAATAACAATGTGTTAAACTATACCGATTACTTAAATAAAATAAAAGAGCTAAATGGTGATATTTTAAATAATACTACAAAGTATATCGCTTTTCTGGATAGAGTAAACGCAGCTGAACCCATTGAAGAAGATACCTCAAAAATACGCATTGCCGAAACTTTAAAGCAAAACTTAACCATTACCCTTGATAGCTTGAAATACTTTGATTCATTACTCACTGCTACAACTCCCGACTCTGTTAACCTGTCGATAATTGCAAATAAAGTTCATAAACAAAGCATGAACCTAAATTTAGTAAAGGCTCAAAATAATACTTACGAGCTAAAAAATCACCTTGAAACCATAAAAAATGATGGAGATGAGGTAAATCACTACAACGAGCTTTTAAAAAATGTGACAGAAATAAATAGTATGCTCAACTCTTATAACATTTACGATGCCGACTCAGTTAACATCAAAAAGCTCGACCAAATCAGCAAAAAGATACCATTACTAAAACGTCAGAGTCCCTTTACACTTCTTATGATGAGGGTTGTTGAAATTGGGTTACCCGTCCTGATGAGTATTTTCTCATTACTTTTTCTGTTTGGTTATAACCTTTCCGAGAAACGGTTGCAGGAAATAAAAGTAGAGCTAATAAACCGAAATAAGCAGCAAAATCAGTAAAGCTAAAAGATGTACTATGAACCAATTCTATATCGACAACGGATTTTTTAGCTTGAACGGGAAAAAAGTATTCCTTAATTCCGGTGAAATTCATTACTTCAGGATAAAAAGGGAGCTTTGGGAAAAACATCTGCAAAAAGCCAAAGAAGCAGGGCTTAAAACCATAAGCAGCTATGTGCCATGGATTTGGCACGAAATAAATGATGGAGAATTCGATTTTACGGGAGCCACCCAGCCCGAACGCAATCTGATTGGATGGCTTGAACTTTGCCAGGAATTTGGCTTTACCTGCATTGTTAAGCCTGGTCCATTTATACTTGCTGAGTATCGTGGTGCCGGTTTACCCGACTGGCTATTGGAAAAGTATGGCAATGCCTTAAAAATGCATAACAGTAAAGGGGAAGCTGTTCTGAGCGATGGGGTTAGCCTTTTTAACCCAATCTTTTTATCTAAGGTTGAGCAATGGTATAACCATGTAATGCCCATTGTTAGCAAAAAACAAATTCATAACAATGGCCCCATCATAATGATGCAGGTATGCAACGAAATTGGAGTATTCTCATGGCTTGCGCACCAGGCCGATTACAATGAACACGTAAAGAATTTATTTATCAACTTCATCAAAACTAAATATTCTGAAATTGATGAATTGAATACCCTATGGGAAACCAGCTACAGCTCGTTCGATGCCATTGTGCTACCCCCCGATGGCAATTACCCATACCAATCAAAAGGCGACCGAGGCCGTGATTACGAGTGGCACAGCTTCTGGCGAACATACTATGGTAACTACCTACGCCTCTTAACCTCATGGGTCCGAAAGCATCAGGTTTCAATACCCCTTTACCATAACCTCCCCGGTTGGATATACGGGCATGGGTACGAATTTCCGATCAACATAACCATGTACCAGGACCTCTACCGCGATAAAAGTGAGCTGATATTTGGAGTTGACCACATTCCTGAATTTGTATCGTACAGGAATTTGCACGACGATAGAATTATAAACGATATTGTAGCCGCAATGCAGGGGAACAAACCCCTTTTTGCTGCAGAATTTCAGAGTGGCTCAAGGGAGTACCATGTGGTAACCAACCCGCGCGAGATGGAACTTTTCTACAAAGCAAGCATAGCCAATGGCTTAAAGGGATGGAACTACTACATGTTCTCGCAGGGCAAAAACCCACCCTCAAAAGGGTATTCCGGTGACACTTTTTACTGGTTTACTCCCTTATACAATAATGCCAATCCATCAAGTGCCTTCCCTTTAGTAAAAAAGATGAATAAGTTCATCGATACCTTTGAGGAACTCATCCTAACCACCAAAAGGGTTGCAGATATTTGCATCCTGTTTTACCCACCTTACTATGCCACTGAACTTGAACGTCTGGATGAAGGGGCTTCCATGCTTAAATTTATCCCCTCGCGCATCCGCCGACCCGCATATTTCGATGGACTACTCAAAGCGCTGCAGGTAATGAATGTTGATTACGATATGGTTGATCTTACCACCACTTCTGAAAAGCACTTGCTAAACTACAAACAGGTTTGGCTCTTTAGTACCGACGAAATGAATGCCTCCGACCAACAAACCATTGTAAACTATGTGAACAATGGGGGTAACCTGGTTATTTACCCATACTTACCCGATAGGGAGATGAACCAAAAACCCTGCACCATAATCAGGAATGCTTTTAACATCAGTACATCCCTGCACGAAACCATCGACTCACCCTTAATTAAGCTATACCATTTATCCGATATTAAATGCTCAAACCCGTTAATTACCTATCCATTGGAAAATATTGATGGCGCAACACCTATTGCCTACACGCTTAATGGCACTATATGCGGATTTGAGAAAAAAGTAGGCAATGGAAAAGTGATTCACCTTGGCACATGGTTAGGTTTCGATACCGAAAGCCATAAATTGGCCTACAAAACCATTCTAAACCAATCAGTTGCCAGAACATCAAGCGCCACAAGCACTAACGATTTTATTACCGTACGCCAAAAGTTTAATGATAATTCGGAATCTCTTCTTTTTGTTGGAAACTACTACAACGAGAACCAAAAAGGAAAAATAACCTACAAACATCCAAAAACAGATGAAATGGTTGATTTTCCATTTATTTATGGAGAAGTTGAAATTCCCCCCCTCTACGCATTCATCTCGCCTGTTGCTAAAGAAATAGGAAACAACCTCACAATTCTCCACACAACATCCGACATTATTGGAATTCAATCAATAAAAAATACTATACAAATCAACATAGTAGGCGATTCTAACCTGCTTGGTGAAATGGTACTTGAGGGAAAAAATATTGATAAAGTGCAGTCAGCACAAATTGGCGAAAAGCCTATCATGCTCATCTGGCACAACAATAGAATTGTACTAAATTACAATCACTCCAACGATGAAGTATCGTTAATGGTAAATTTGATTGACAAATGAAATTGGAAAACAAGTCGGGTTTGAAATTTGAGTTTCTCAATAATGGTGCAATTAAATGCATCTCTTCAAGTAATATCCGTATTGGCTTAAGAGATGCTAACCCGTTTTCAGGTTTTGGAACAAGTATCTATTTGCGCCAGAAAAACACGCAAAATAAGCATGTAATGATATTCGGAAGTGGTAGCGATTCAGCTTTTCTTTTTGAAAATAATTGCTACTACGCCAAGGGAAAATGGAACGGCATTGAGTACATGGTCAGCCTACAACTGCATAATGATGAAAGTACATGGTTGTGGACAGCTGAGCTAAAAAAAGGTGATTCTTCATCGGCCCAATTCGACATTATTTTTATACAAGATGTTGGACTAAAGCAAGTTTCCAACGATCCTGTTAATGAATACTACGTTAGCCAGTACATTGAAAGAAGAATCCTGAATCATCCACAGCTTGGCGATGTGGTTTGTTGCAGGCAAAACATGAAAGAAACAACCGGAAACCCTTGGCTCATGGCTGCCTGTAAAAATGGCACGCTATCGGCCACCACCGATGGCCTCAACATTTATGGAACTTCATACAGGAAAACAAAAATCCCCGCTGCATTGGGATATGACACGCTCCCCGGCGAATGTGCAGCAGAGTCGTCGGTTATCGCCCTTCAATCCAAACCATTTGACTTTATAAGTGATGCTGTTCAAAGAATAGAATTTGTATTTAAATTTCTGCCCCACCATCCCAA
>DFYV01000089.1:0-1822 GCA_002383425.1 Bacteroidales bacterium UBA4073
CTCAGTACAAGTCGGGACTTCGTGAATACAAGCTGTTAGCAAAAATAGCTACTTTTGCATTAAATACCCATGGCATGAATTTTCCACCCGATACCGAGCAAAACTTCTTTTTTTTCAACGGTAAGGTTTTACCCCTGAACAGTTTTTCGGCTAAACTTACCGAAGGCGAAAACATTATTTACGAAGTAATCAGAGTAAAAAACTCAGCGCCAATATTTTTTAACGAACACCTGAACCGTTTTAGGTATTCCGCTAAAATGATGGGATACAATATCGATTTTGAGGCGATCACCCTTGGAACACGTGAATTGCTACGGATGAACCCCGTTGAACAACGAAACTTAAGGTTGATGTACTATCCTGATCCCCATGGCAATGGCAATACCCTGCTGCAATACTTCATTCCATCGCGCTACCCGACGCCTATCGAGGTAATTAATGGCGTTTCCGTTGAAACCCTACAAGCCGAAAGGAATAATCCAACCATAAAATTCGAAAACAAGTCACTCAGAGCTATTGCCAACGGCATACTCTCAACGCACAGATGTTACGAAGTGCTGCTTGTTGACCACGATGGATTTATTACCGAAGGCAGCCGCTCGAATGTCTTCTTTATCCAAACCCACCAGCTTATTACTGCACCCGATCACAAAGTGCTTGGCGGAATTACCCGTCAAAAAGTGCTAGATATTTGTAATATGCTTAAAATACATGTCGATTTTAGGTGCTTGCATATCAATGAACTTAAAATGATAAATGGTTGCTTCATTACTGGTACCTCGCCTGGTGTTTTGGCCGTAAAACAGATAAACAATCAAATACTACCACCAATACCTGAGATAGTAAGAGAAATATCCACCCGTTACGAGAATCTTGTCGATGGATGTATAAGTAACTGGATTGCCGAAGAATGAAAGTAGCAGTAATACAACTTAACCTTTACTGGGAGCAGCCCGAAAAAAACTTTCAACAGCTTGAACAAAAGCTTTCAGCTGTTGAATCGGATACCCAGCTGGTTTTGCTACCCGAAATGTTCACAACAGGGTTCAGCATGAACCCGTCGAAGCTGGCCGAAAAATATCCGGGGAGAACGGTTGAGTGGATGAAAAGGATGGCAAAAAAGCATGGTTTTGCCATCACCGGAAGCCACATTGCCGAATCGGATAGTAAATACTATAACCGTATGGTTTTTGTTTATCCCAATGGTGAAATCAGGACATACGACAAACGCCACCTTTTCCGAATGGCCAAGGAAGACCGGTATTACACAGCTGGTAACGAACGAGTAATTGTAAGCCATGCTGGATGGCGACTACTTTTGGCCGTATGCTACGACCTGCGTTTCCCAGTCTGGCTCAGGAACAGAAACGATTACGATGTAATGCTACTGGTTGCCAACTTCCCCGAACGACGCCGATACGCATGGAACTCACTGCTGGTAGCACGAGCCATTGAGAACCAGGCTTATGTGGTAGCATGCAACCGGGTAGGCATAGATGGCAATCAGGTGAATTATTCAGGCGATTCACAAGTAGTGGACCCCATGGGGCAAATGGTAGCCCTTGCAAAACCTAATGCCGAAGAAGTTATTTATGCCAACCTTAACAGGGAATACCTCAACGACGTCAGAGCTAACTTTCCCGTTCACTTCGATGCCGACAGCTTTAAAATTGAGCTATGAGTCCGGACTAAAAATCCAAATTTCATTAAAAATGATGTTTATTGTAAAGAGCAAGGTTCGGGGTTTCAGATTTCATATTCCAAATTCCAGATTCCAGATTCCAGATTCCAGATTCTAGATTTCAGATTCCAGATTCCAGAT
>DFYV01000089.1:1922-4124 GCA_002383425.1 Bacteroidales bacterium UBA4073
AAAGATATCAACCATCAACCATTTTTCCCGAACAACGAACAACGAACAACGAACAACTATCATCCCATCAACCAACAACTATTATTCCGCTAAACTTTTAAGATAGATGCAAAGGTTTCGGATGGAATCGAAGGTGGGGTTACGATCGTCGCGCCCAAGAATCCACTGAACTTTACCCTCATGCTCCTGAATTTGAATGTATGCCGATACATTGGCTCCATCGGTAAACACCACATCGTACCCCATACGCGAAAGGGCATGTGAAGTCCACTTTTTTATATTCGACGAGCCACCTAAAACGCAGGCCAAACGTTTGGTTTGATTTTTATACACAAACTGCCCCGACTTCAGATCGAAAAAAACCGGAGTATTTTCCATTAACCTATTCAAATTCCCTGAGAGCATGATATCTTCCGGTGCACCAACCCTAATGCCATCGGGGAGCATAAGCCAGATGGTATCGACCAATCCAAAGGCGGTTTGCAAATCATGAGTGGAAATAATAATGGTTTTACCTGATTGAGCCTGTTCCCTGAGCAACCGTATCACCTCAAATTTATTGGGCATATCAAGAAAAGCTGTGGGTTCATCCATCATAATGATTGGCGTATCCTGGGCAATGGCAAAAGCTATCATGGCACGCTGTCGTTCACCATCGCTCAGGTTATCGATAAACCTTGAGCAAAAGCCTTGCATGCCTACAGCATCGATTGCTCTATGAACTATCCGATAATCTTCGTCATTTAAAGCCTCAAACCAACCCCGATAGGGGTAGCGCGCCATACAAACAAACTCGTAAACGGTAGTATGCGCAGCATGGGCTGGCTCCGACGGGATAAAGCTTACCAGCTGGGCAAATTCAGTCCCGGGTAACTGATTGAAGTTTACACCTTTTATAAAAACATCACCTGCCAGCGCAGGCTGCAAGCGAGCCAAGGTCCTGAGCAGGGTGCTCTTGCCCACCCCATTACGGCCAACAAGGGCAATTAGCTCGCCACCCAATGCCACGGTACTGAATGCCGGATACCTGTAAGCCGATTGCTTGCCATTCCGATAGCCCAACACCAAATTTTTAATATCGATAACTATTCCAACCATCAATTTACAATCCTCCTATTTTTTAGGATGATGTAAATAACCACAGGAATTCCCATTAGCGAAGCTATTGAGTTCAGGGGAAGTACAATGGTAGAACCAGGCACCTGCGCAATAATATCGCATAGCAGAAGCATTCCCGCACCAGCCAAAGCTGAAGCAGGGACAAGAATTGCATGGTTAGAAGTTCGAAAAGCCATACGTACCAGGTGCGGAACTGCAATCCCAACAAAAGCAATTGGGCCATTAAATGCAGTGGCAGTTCCAGCCAGCAAACTTGTTGAAAGGAATATCAGGAAACGGGTGCGCTTCACATTAAAGCCAAGGCTTTGAGCATACGATTCTCCTATGCCCAGAACATTCAATGGGCGAACAAAAACCCAAGCCAGAGCATGACCGGTGATAACCAGAAAGGCGTATAGCCATAACTGCTGCCTCCCAACACCTCCAAGACTGCCCATGGTCCAAATTACAAAATTCTTAAGTGAACTCTCACTCCCAAAATACTGCAAAAGACTTGTTACCGCCGATACAGCTGTTCCGAACATCATACCCAGTATAAGCAGGGTCATAATATCCCTAACACGCAGCGAAACAGACAAAATCACCATTAATGCAAGCAATGAACCAATCAGCGCCGCTACTACGATTCCAATTTGACTTGCCCAAAACGAAAGACCGAATGCCGATGCCCCCATAAGCACAAATGCCACCCCTAAACTTGCTCCTGAACTAATACCCAGTACGTAAGGGCCTGCCAGCGGATTTCGGAAAACCGTTTGCATTTGCAATCCACTTACTGCTAAAGCCGAGCCCGCCAGTACCGCCGACATCGCCTTTGGAAACCTAAAATATTGAAGAATTGCCAAATTTGCCTCATCGGTAAAACTCCCGCCTACAATGTATGACCATACATCGGTAAACGGAATATGAACGGAACCCAATACGATGCTGAGCAACGCCAGTAAGATTACGGCTAACGAGAGCAATGAGAAAAGAATAATATGTCGTCTTTTACCCAACATAACTAAATGAATTCCTATCCAGCCTAAATGTAATTACCATATTGTGAGTTCAGTCTAAAAAGTTCATAAAGTTCATAAAGTT
>DFYV01000093.1 GCA_002383425.1 Bacteroidales bacterium UBA4073
TTCTAATTCTAAGACCCTGTTTTACATCAACCATCAACCATCAACTATTTTCCCGAACAACGAACAACGAACAACGAACAACGCCTTCGCCTTCGCCTAAGCTTTTTATATTGGGCTCATGAATTATTTTTGAATATTTGGATGTTCAAGGCCATACCCTTTCTTTTTATCCTCGGCTTTGAGTAGTAGGGCAAAAATCAATGCAAGAATGCCTAACGAGGTGAAAATGAGCATTGGGAGGGTATAGTTGTAGGTGTTAACGGTAATTCCTTCAACCACTTTTTGTCCGGTAACGCAGTACTTATCTAATACCCAACCAATGAGAGCAGGTACACCCATTAAACCCCAGTTCTGCACCCAAAAGATTAATGAGTAGGCGGTTCCCAACTGGTTTTCAGGAATAATTTTTGGAACTGAAGGCCACATTGCCGAAGGCACCAACGAAAATCCTATGCCCAGAATGATTATGAGAATAATGGCAATAACCCAGTGGTTTAGAAATGGTATGGAAAACATGGAGTGAACAAAGATTAGCAGTAGTGCCCCAATAAGCATAATGGTTGCTCCTTTGCCCTTTCTATCGTATATATTCCCGAATAATGGGGTAAGTAAAATGGTTCCAAAGGGGAGCATGGCAGGTATTGCGCCGGCCAGCGACTCGGCCACCCCAAATTTATTAACCATTAGGTCAGCTGCGTATTTAAGGAATGGAAATACGGCTGAGTAGAATAGCACGCAAAGAATAGCGATGTACCACCAACCCCTGTTGGAAATTATCTTGAATATGTCGGTTACTTTGAACGCCTCCTCATCGTTGATAATATTGTTTTGCCTATCAAATTCGGCTTGCGATGCATCGAGCTTTTTATCCATGAATGTGTAAATGATAAAAGAGATAAGGCCGATTACCAGTAGGATTAAGGCAAAAAGGATAGGTTTTGAGACGTGCCCAAAAGCTTTTGCAATGGGAACCGATGTAGCTAGGGCGAGTGCTGTACCTATACGTGCAGTAGCCATCTCGAGCCCCATGGCAAGTGCTAATTCCTTGCCCTTAAACCACTTAACAATGATTTTTGAAACGGTAATCCCTGCCACCTCAACCCCTACACCAAATATGGCATAACCCAGAGCAGCCATGAATACCTGTGCCTTGATGGGGAAAAGCCAGAGTATGTTCCATGTTTCTCCGTCGAGCGAGTGAGTGGAAATGGCCCAAAACTTAATTGAAGTACCAATTACCATGATGGTGGTAGCCATTAATCCCGTAAAGCGAACGCCCATTTTGTCGAGTATTATACCGCCAATGATGAGCATGAAAAGGAATACGTTAAACCAACCGTAGGCACTGGTAAAAAGTCCGTATTCAGAGCTATCCCACGTTAGCTGTTGTTCCAGCAGCCCTTTCAGTGGGGCCATGATATCGGTTAAGTAATAACCGGTTAACATGGTAAATGCTGCAACAGCTAAGGCGGTCCAACGTGCCCACGCATGATCGCGTAGTGTTTGTCGAATCTTTTCCATTTGGAATTAAATTAGATTTAGTTGTTTTGTGCAGCAAATAAAATCAAAATAGCTCAAACAAAATACATTTTTGCCAGAAAAATATAAAAACCGCCTATTTTTGGCGGTTTTTACAAGGTTTTTAAAATGGCATTACTTATTTTCATACACCCACATCTCCATCGGCTCATCGAGTCGTTCGTAGTTGATGCGTTCAATTTCGTTAAATGCCTTGCTATAGGTATCGTACTGGCCAATTGAAACCAGCTTAAAGCCATTTGGAGAGTCAAGAATTTTGGTTTTGTTAAAACCCATCTTGTGAACTTCTTCCTCCCATACTGTGGCATTTGAGGGGACCTTAAAACTTCCGATTATTACATGAAACCTATAGGTTGATTCAAATTCCTGCTGTTTGCGAATCTCTTCCTGCCGGGCTTGTTCTTCGGCAATCCTTTTTTGTTCTTCCTCAAAAGCTTTTGCTTTTGCAATGCTGTCCTCTTTTGCTTTTTGCAGGGCTACTGGGTCAACCTTTTTGTCTTTCTTGAAATACTTACAGCTGGTTCCAAGGAATGCTGCCAGCACCATAAACAGTATGATTCTTTTCATAGGAATTATCGGTTAGGGGTTAAATTTATGGCAATATAAACACATTTTTTTAAGAAATCAAAATTTATTTGCAATAGTTCAAGCGCGTTGGTAATTTACTGGTTGTTTTACGCCTGTTTACTCAGAAAAAGGGGTATTGCTTTCAAAATCGGGTTGGTATAATTGGCTACTTTCAATGCTCTGGATCCACCCCCTAAAGCCATGTTTCTCCATTGCCACAACAACTTTTTTATAGTCATCATAGCTAACCTGTTGGTTTAGCTCATTGGGGAGTATAAGTCCCGGAGGAGGATAATACTGCGACATTAACGATATATAAAGCTTAGGCGAAATTTCCCGGGCAAGAAATTGGAGCAGTTCGATGCTATCGTTAGCATGTCCCGGTAAAACTAAATGCCGTACTATCAAACCAAATTCAGCTAAACCCTCGTTGTTCAGTATTAGGGTTGAACCCTTTTGCCTGTGCATCTCTTTTATTGCCTTGCTGGCTACCGTGAAGTAGTCCGGTACGCCTGAATACCTTAAGGCAAGTGAATTGTTGTGATACTTGAAATCGGGGAGGTAAACATCAACTATTCCTTCAAGAACTTTCAGGGTTTCTACCTTATCATATCCGTTGGTGTTGTAAACTACAATTGGGCTATATCCTGCTTTGTTTAAGGCATCAATAATTTCGACCATTTGAGCAACCTGGTGTGTGGGCGACACAAACCCAAGCATATTTGTACCAAGGTCGAGTATTTGTTTTATTTCATCAACTATGCTTCCGGTTTTAGTAAGCCATTTGTTGCTATAGGTGTTGTTCCTGCTAATTTGGTGGTTTTGGCAAAAAATACACTGCAGGTTGCAGTGTGCAAAAAAAACGTTGCAAATCCCTTTTTGTCCTGAAATTACAGGTTCTTCGCCCCGGTGAAGAAAAACGGAAGCAACCATCGGATTTACCCCAACCCTACAGTAGCCTTTATGAGTAAATCTGTTTATACCACATTCGTGCGGGCAAAGGGTGCAATTAGCTAAATCGAATTTAACCTGTTTTTCCATGCCTCAAAAATACTAAACTTATATATGAGTCTGCTCCAAAAAGCACGAAAACACGAAAACATGAAAGCACGATAGCACGAAGGGACGAAGGGACGAAAGAACAAAGGCACGATGGCACGATAGCACGAAAGCACGATAGCACAAAGGCACGAAGGCACGAAAGAACAAAGGCACGATGGCACGATAGCACGAAAGCACGAAAGCACGATAGCACGATAGCACGAAGGGACGAAAGAACGATAGCACATACTCATGTAAGGAAAAATAAACAGGGTATGTTGCAAAACATATTTTTTTTTAATTTTGCCTCACTAATGGTGGAAAAACATAAACCGATGAAAACAATAATCGATCTTTTTGAGGAAAGCGTTAGTAAGTTTTCCGGTAATCCCTATATCTGGGAGAAATTAACCGATAGGTACGAACCCATAACCTATGCCCAAACCCGTACTGAGGTTTACCGTTTGGCAGCAGGGCTTTTAAGCCTTGGAGTTAAAAAGAACGATAAAATTGCGTTGCTGAGCGAAGGGCGAAAGCTATGGGTTATCAGCGAGCTGGGTATTCTTTATACAGGAGCCGTGAATGTTCCACTTTCAATTAAGTTAGAGGGTAACGACCTGCTTTTTCGTATAGTACATTCGGAAACTTCAATGGTAATCGTATCGGGGCAACAAGCTTCAAAGATTGAAAAGCTGCGTTCCCAGCTTCCCAATGTGAGTAGGGTAATCTATCTTGATAAGCCCGATAAACTTGAAGGTAACGATTTGTTTATTGATGATGTTCTGGCGTTAGGCGATGAATTCCTAAAAAATAATCCCGGTCGGGTTGAGCAGGTTTCAAAAAGCATTAATCCAAACGATTATGCAAATATCAGCTATACGTCCGGCACAACCTCTGACCCTAAAGGGATTATTCTATCACATCGTAACTACACGTCCAATGTTGAGCAGGCATTAACCCTGATGGATATCCCTGCTCGCTATAAAATGTTACTTATTCTTCCATTAGACCATTGCTTTGCACATGTTGCTGGCATTTACTCATTTATGGCCAAGGGAGCCAGCATTGGCATGGTGCAAGTTGGTAAAACGCCCCTTGATTCTTTGAAAAATATTCCGATAAATATCAAGGAGTTTAAACCCAATCTTTTGCTTAGCGTACCTGCTTTGGCCAAGAGTTTCAAGAAGAATATCGAAAATGGTATCAAAGCTAAAGGAAAGTTTACCGAAAGCCTATTCAACCATGCCCTTAGTATTTCATATAAGTACAATAAGGAGGGATGGAATAAGGGAACCGGTTTCACTTTTATTTATAAACCATTGATATGGCTTTACGATAAGATACTCTTTAGCAAAATCAGGGAGGTTTTTGGTGGTGAGCTCGATTTTTTTATTGGTGGGGGGGCTTTGCTCGATATCGAACTTCAGCGTTTTTTCTATACAATTGGTATCCCAATGATGCAAGGCTATGGTTTATCGGAGGCTACACCTATTATTAGCTCCAACTCACTAAAACGGCATAAGTTAGGTTCGTCGGGTCATCTGGTCAAATTCCTTGAGATAAAAATATGTGACGAAAACGGCCATGAACTTCCGGTAGGAGAAAAGGGTGAGATTGTTGTTAAAGGGGAAAATGTAATGGTTGGTTACTGGAAAAATGAGAAGGCCACAGCCGAAACCATTCGCGATGGATGGCTTTACACCGGTGATATGGGTTACCTCGATAACGATGGATTCCTATACGTTTTAGGCCGATTCAAGAGCTTGCTCATTTCGAGCGATGGTGAAAAATACAGTCCCGAAGGGATTGAGGAAACATTGGTTCAGCATTCCAGGTATATTGAGAGCGTGATTCTTCATAACAATCAGAAACCATACACCACCGCTCTAATTGTTCCATCAAAGGAAGCCTTGAAGAGGGCTATAGCCGAGAAGGGCATTGACCCTGAATCGCACGATGCTGCAAAAGAAGCTTTAGCCATAATTGGTAACGAGATAGCCCGCTTTAAACCCGGAGGTGAGTTTGGCGAGATGTTCCCTGAACGTTGGTTACCTGCCACTTTCGCAATAGTCGATGAACCATTTACCGAGCAAAATGGATTGGTTAACAGCACCCTTAAGGTAGTAAGGACTAAGGTGGAAAAACTTTACGAAAATCGATTGAATTTAATGTATTCCCCTGGCGGTAAAAATGTGGTTAACGACGAAAATATTAAATCGACCCTCAAAATCCTGAACAATTAGAACTTTTTTTGTCGCATAAGTGTTGGGAGGACATCTACTTGTCCTCTTTTTTTTAATTTTACTGAAAAGAATAATTCTATGGATCGGTATCTTAAGCTGCTACAAAAGGGAATTATCTACTTTACCCTTTTCATAATATCATTACTACTGCTTTTGGCATTAGCTGATATTTTTGTAAAGTTATACGACGGATTAATCAGTACTCCTTTTCGTGAATTTATTGATTTGCAGTATCCGCAACTGATCGATCTTTTTCTTAAAATAATAATTGGTGTTGAACTGCTGGAGACCATCAAGGGATTCCTAAAGGATAATATTCTCCATGTTGAACTCGTTATACTGGTAGCCATTATAGCAATTTCCCGTAAGGTTATAGTTTGGGGGGTATCAAAAAGCACATCGGAGGAGATGTTTTCCTTAGCGGCTATGCTGGTTGCCTTGGCGGTAGCGTACTGGGTTATTAAGGTTTCCTATCAGAAAAAGGATAGGTTTAAAAAACATTTGAAACCGATGAGTGTGAATGGAAATAGCCATGGTGTTAATGTATGATAATATTACCGGGCATAAACCTTTTTTAACATATTTGCCTGCGCTTTAGTGAGGTTTGGCGCTTACCTTAGCGTTCTTATAAGGAGTAGCGATGAGAAGGGGAGCCTGGGCAATACTTAAAAGCTATCTTCAGTTCAGGAAGAAATGCTTACCTAAAGGAGGTTACGGTATTCATTCACCTTTTATTTTCAACTTATACACTACCGTAATTTCCAACAATAGAAAGGAGCCGATCTTTGATAGTATTGAATTGTACCGCAAGGAGATGTTGCGTTGCGATATCGAAATAATTCGTAAATCTGTAGCCGGGAGTCTTAACAGGGGATTTAGAGGAGAGCTGGTAAAGCTCAGTAGGTTAGCCCGCACGGTGGCTGTACCTCCTCACCTGGGGAGGTTGCTTTACCGTGTGGTTCAGCACGCTAAACCAGCAAACATGGTGGAACTTGGCACTTCTATTGGAATAAGCTCGATGTATATTGCACGGGCAAACCCCACCGGGGTACTATACACCATCGAGGGCGATGAGGCGGTTTTTGGTATTGCCCAAAAACATTTTGAAACCTTGCCCCTTGATAATATTAAACCTATTTGTGGTATATTTGAAACCGAATTACCTCATCTGGCACAGGAATTGAACAGTTTTGATTTTGTTTTTATTGATGGTGATCACAACGGAACTAAACTTTTGGAGTACTTTGACGTCATACTTCCAAAGTTGACCAGTAACTCAATTGTTGTGGTAGATGATATTCGATGGAGCCAGGATATGGAAGACGCTTGGAAGGAAATGAAGGCCAATAGGCGGGTATCGGTATCCCTTGACTTGTTCAGGTGTGGAATTCTTTTCTTCCGGCAAGGGATAGCTAAACAACATTTTATGCTTCGGTATGGGCCATACTAATTTGTGAATAAAACTTTACTATATGAGCGAACAGAATTTAATCAGCATTAAAAACATAAAAAAGTACTACCAGGTAGGTAGTGTAGTGGTAAAAGCCTTAAAGGGTGTTGATTTAACCATTAAGCGTAATGAGTACGTTGCGGTTATGGGCCCTTCGGGTTCAGGAAAATCAACCCTGATGAATATACTTGGATGCCTCGATACTCCAACGGATGGAACCTATATCCTGAACGGAACCGATGTTAGCAAACTCCCTGATGATAGGCTGGCTGAGATACGTAACAAGGAGATTGGCTTTGTTTTCCAAACCTTTAACCTTTTACCCCGCTACACAGCTCTCGATAATGTGATGCTCCCCCTGATTTATGCCGGAATTCCAAAGCATGAACGGGTCGAAATGGCTAAACTTACCCTTACAAACGTAGGCCTTGCCGATAGGATGGAGCATAAACCAAACGAACTATCAGGCGGACAGCGTCAACGCGTTGCTGTGGCCCGTGCCCTGGTTAACAACCCTTCAATTATCCTTGCCGATGAGCCTACTGGTAACCTCGACTCTAAAACATCCATCGATATCATGAATCTTTTCGAAGATATTTACGAGCAAGGCAATACCATAATCCTGGTAACCCACGAAGAGGATATTGCACGCCATGCCCGCAGAATTATAAGGCTTCTGGACGGGTTGGTTGAATCCGATGAACCTAATGCAAATCCTATTCTCAAACAAAAAGTGTTGATTACTGAACAATAAGCTGTAGTTTGCGTTGTTTAAGCATTATTTTCTTGATTATATAGGATTGTTATGCTAAATTGGCATGCAATTTTAACTCGTTATGAAAATTTACACAAAGACGGGCGATAAGGGATCGACATCGCTGATTGGAGGTAAGCGTGTTCCTAAATACCATCCCCGAATTGAATCCTATGGTACGGTAGATGAGTTAATTGCATTCACCGGATTGCTTCGCGACCAAGACATTGATGAACATACCATTGATACTCTGATTTTCATTCAGGATAGGCTTATGAACTGCGCAGCGATTCTCGCAGCTGATTGCACCGATTGTAAGGTAAAGATACCCAGAATTGATAGCTCGGATATTCAACGGTTGGAAAACGAAATTGACTTAATAGATGCCCAGCTTGAGCCATTAGCTTCGTTTGTGTTACCGGGTGGCCATCCGGTGGTTTCCATTTGCCACGTTTGTAGAACGGTTTGCCGTAGGGCCGAACGATTGGTTACCCACCTGGCCGAGGAAACACCCCTGCCCGAAAATCTCTTAATCTTCTTAAATAGGCTTAGCGATTACTTTTTTACCCTTTCACGCAAGCTTGGCAAGGA
This sequence comes from Bacteroidales bacterium UBA4073, assembly GCA_002383425.1. Lineage (GTDB taxonomy): Bacteria > Bacteroidota > Bacteroidia > Bacteroidales > Tenuifilaceae > Tenuifilum. The sequence continues at coordinate 8,186 of DFYV01000093.1, forward strand.
TTTTGGCGTTGAGCAAATAAAATGGCAGCCTAACTTGTAATTCCAAAAAATTTATATATTTGTGTGGTTGTCGAACAGTATATTTAGCTGTAAGTCAGTTTTTTAAACAAAAAATACTATGTATTGGACATTAGAATTGGCATCAAAGTTAGAAGATGCTCCATGGCCAGCAACAAAAGAGGAGCTAATTGATTACGCCATTCGTTCTGGTGCTCCTCTTGAGGTAATTGAAAATCTTCAGGAGCTGGAGGATGATAATGAGATTTATGAAAGTATTGAAGATATCTGGCCTGATTATCCTACAAAGGAAGATTTTCTTTTCAACGAGGATGAGTACTAAAAATTAAGGAGAGGTTTTCCTCTCCTTTTACTTATTTCAGAACTCCTGACACATGCTTGAGAATCAATACTTTACTAATATAGTAGCGAGTAGGGGGTAGCGAGTAGCGAGTAGTGGGTAGCGAGTA
>DFYV01000172.1 GCA_002383425.1 Bacteroidales bacterium UBA4073
CTTTATAAACTTTATGAACTTTATAGACTGAATTCATGATTTAATCTTAAGACATTATTTTTTAACAAAATGTTCCACGTGGAACATTTTAATGGAAGGTTAAAGTAAAAACTTAATAACAGCTGTTTATGAATGAGTTGAACATGGTTTCTGGAAGGCTTGTAGATCCTATCCGAAGAAAAATTTATAATGCAAAAATCCACATTCGAAATGGGATTATAGAGAGAATTGAGGAAGAGCCCGCGGTTAGTGATGTTTATATTTTGCCCGGATTTGTCGATTCTCATGTACATATCGAGAGTTCAATGCTTGTACCATCAAGGTTTTCCGAGGTGGCCTTAAGGCATGGAACCGTAGCCGTTGTTGCCGACCCACATGAGGTTGCAAATGTAGCAGGAATCGATGGCGTGAAATTTATGATTGAAAACGCTAAGAATTCACCGCTGAAGTTTTTCTTCGGTGCCCCTTCATGCGTACCAGCTTCCCCTGTCGATGAATGCTTTCAGCCCTTTACACCTGAAAGAGTAGGGGAGTTACTCGATTTACCCGATATCTATTTCCTGGCCGAAATGATGAACTTCCCAGGTGTAATTGGTAACAATCCTTTAGTTCATTCAATACTTCAGCAGGCACATATACGTAATAAGCCCATCGATGGCCATGCTCCTGGATTAGCCGGAGATGGTCTTGTTAGGTATGTTTCGGCAGGAATTACAACCGATCATGAGTGTTTTACACTCGATGAGGCTATAAGCAAGATTAAGTTGGGCATGAAGGTGCTTATTCGCGAGGGCAGTGCAGCACGAAATTTCAATGCCTTACATTCCCTTTTACGATTATACCCCGAAATGGTGATGTTTTGTACTGACGATTGCCATCCCGATGAGCTGGTAGAAGGTCATATCAATAGGCATGTTCGGAAAGCTCTATCACTTGGCTACAATTTATTTGATGTAATACAGGCCGCCTCGGTAAATCCTGTTAACCACTATAAACTCAATGTAGGCTTACTGCAGCCTGGTCAACCAGCCGATTTTATTGTTGTCGATAATCTCTCCGATCTGAATATTTTATCAACCTTTATAAATGGTATAGATGTCACTGGCGGTAAACCTAAACCTGTACAACGTACCAATGCACCATTGTATCAGTTTCCTAATAGTTTTAACACTGATAAAATCGACTTCCATTTCCCTACCGATAAATATGTTAAGGTCATAAAGGCAATCGATGGAGAATTGATAACCGATGTTGTGAATTCAAAGGTTCCATCTCTTGGCTACGATCTCAATAACGATATTTTGAAAATTGTTGTTCTAAGCCGATACAATCCCGCTAACATTGGCGTAGGGCTTATAAAGGGGTTTGGTTTTAAAAAAGGCGCAATTGCTGCAAGCATTGCTCACGACAGTCATCATATCGTAGCCATAGGCACCAACGACGAAAGTATTGTTTCGGTTATACAGTACATTTTGAGCAATAGGGGCGGTATATGCTATTCCGATGGTGACAAGGTAAGCGGCTTACCCTTGCCTTTCTTTGGACTGATGTCAGATATTGATGCAAACGTTATGGCCAAAGAATACTCCAGTATTAATGAACGGATTAAGGCCGATGGCTGTACTCTTCGTGCACCATTTATGACCATGTCGTTTATGTCGTTAACTGTAATCCCTCATTTAAAATTAACCCCACAGGGTTTGTTTGATGTTGATAGTTTTTCGTTAACCCCAATTGTTGCCGATTAATTTATGAAGATACCCTTCGCTTCTGGTTCTTTTTTAACATCCTTGCCTGATTTACCAGGTGTTTACCAGTTTTTCGATAATACCGGAAAAATTATCTATATCGGTAAAGCTAAGAATTTGAGGAAAAGGGTTTCTTCTTATTTCAATCGAACCCAGTATGAATCTGCCAAATTAAGGGCATTGGTTTCCAAGGTTGCCGATATTGAGTACATAGTTGTTAATACGGAGTCGGATGCCCTTATCCTTGAAAATCTACTTATAAAGAAATATCAACCTAAGTATAATATCCTTTTACGCGATGATAAAACATACCCTTGGATAGTCATTAAAAACGAACCATTTCCGCGTATTACTACAACCCGACGATACGAAAATGATGGTTCATTGTACTATGGTCCATATACTTCGGGTAGATTACTTAAAGCATTACTCGATTTAATCCGACATCTTTTCCCCATCAGGACTTGTGATCTAAATTTGACTGAGGCAAATATATTATCGGGTAAATTCAAGCCCTGTTTGGAGTTCCAGATTGGCAACTGCATGGCTCCTTGCATTGGTAATCAAACCGCCGACAATTACCTGAAAAATGTGGATGCAGTAAAAAAAATTCTTGAAGGCCATCTTGACGATGTATTAATCTTTATTAGAAATGAAATGGAAAAAGCTGCTAAGGAATTAAGGTTCGAGCAGGCAGCTTTGCTTCAGGAGCGATTACGTTTACTTCAGAATTTCCAGGCTAAAAGCTCTGTAATATCGAATCAAATTTTCTCTGCCGATATATTTACTATTCTT
>DFYV01000155.1 GCA_002383425.1 Bacteroidales bacterium UBA4073
GGTATAATGTTTTGGTTCTACCACGAATTTAATGATAACTTGCAACTTGTTTATATGTGGTTTAACATAGTTCATATGTAGTTTAATATAGTTTATATGTAGTTAATATGTTGTATTTAGGAAGTTGAAAATATTTAGAAAAAGCAACATTTTAACCATATTTTAACTACATTTCAACCACATTTCAACCATATTTATAGAGCTATATTTAAACAGTGTTTTATATAAGTGGGCTGCAAAAAATTGTTCTTTCTTTCACCGCAAAGACACAAAGTCACAAAGAAAAAAATATAAATTATTGAAAAATAATTCTTTACGTCTTGGCGCCTTTGCGGTACAATATTATTTTTTGCATTTTTAGAACAGCCCATAATATAAATATTCAACCTCTAAAATAAGGGTAGTACCAAATTTTAAAATGACCGAAATAAGAAAATCAAAACTGGTAGCGAGTAAATAGTAGCGAGTATATAGGAATAATAGGATTTAGGATTTTCTGCCTAATTTTCGATACTATCTACTATATTCTCGATACTATTATAGGATTTAGTGCTTTGAATTTTGGATTTTAAAAATAACTACAATTTATTTTGCGATTAAAATGTATTTGCTCAAAAATCAATGGTAAATCGCATCTCAAATGTAAAATGGGGTGACCTCAATAGTTGAGGTAAGTTCAGCTATTTTTATCATCAACTTTACTATCAGTAATTTTACCCTGAATTATTGAGCAGCGGATACGAAAAAATTTTTATAAACCAGAGTTTGTTTCAGATAAAAAACCTTAAATTTGTCCTGTAAGGACAAACTATTTGTAGCACTGCACGGAAGTGCAGCTGTGTAAATATGTATAAAAATAAAGTCCTGTAAGGACGACCTAAATTTAAATTATGGCAAATTCTTTCACACAAATCTATGTTCATTACATTTGGGCAGTAAAAGGTAGAAGGAATTTTCTAATACAAAAGCATAATGACGAATTGCAGAAATACATTACAGGGTTAGTACAAAATCGTGAATGTAAAATGCTTGCAATAAATAGTATGCCTGACCATGTTCATATGTTTATAGGGCAACATCCTTCCTATTCTATTGCAAAGATTGCACAGGAAATAAAAGCTGTATCATCTAAATTCATTAATGAAAAAAACTGGTATAGATACCAATTTAACTGGCAATCAGGCTATGGAGCTTTTACATATTCACATTCGCAAATAGATAATGTTGTAAAATATATTATGAATCAACAGCAACATCATAAAAAGATAACATTTAGAGAAGAATATATTGAATTTCTTGAGAAATTCGCAATTGAATATAACGAAGAATATCTTTTTGAATTTTATGATTAATCTTTTATAGGCCATCCCTACGGGATTTATTTTTTTATGTAATTTTAAACCCTGAACTGCCGTTCAGGGCTACAAATAGAAAATTCCTACGGAATTATTTACGACAATTATACAAAAGGTAGGTTGATTTACGAAATTTTAAACATTGAACAGCCGTTCAGGGCCATAAATAGAAAATTCCTACGGAATTATTTACCGCAATTATACCAGAAGTAATCTAATTTCTGAAATTAATAATAGATAAAATGTATCCGCTCAAAAATCTAAATCTTACCTCAAATGTAAGATGGGATGACCTCAATAGTTGAGGTAAGTTCAGCTATTCTTTAACATCAACTTTACTTTCAGTAATTTTACCCTGAATTATTGAGCGGATACATTAAAATTTTATAAATTATTGACTCTCTACCATGTGTCAAGAGTTCTGAAATTAATTTTATTTTATCACTATAATTACCAACTAAAAAGTTGCATTTGCAATGAAAATCTAAACAATAAAAATAGAGGGGTAAAATAGCTGATGGTTGACGGTAATTCGTTGTTCGTTGTTCGTTGTTCGTTGTTCGTTGTTCGAAAAGCAATGCTTTTGAATCTTGAACTTTGAACNNAGGAGTTCAGCTGCTAAAGCTATTCGCTGGGTCCAATTTCCCGGTAGCACCATGTGATGGTTTCCGAAAGGACGTTGAATAAAGTACTTTTGTGCCGAGGGGGATATCTCAACCTCCAGCTGGGTGCGACATGCGTTTCTGCTTTTTGGCCTATCGGTTATCTTACCAATGGTTATAAAAATATGGGTTAGGGTGTTGTTGAACCTAAAGATGGTAACCTCATCGCCTTTTAGCTGCCCATTTATGGCATACCCTTTGCCAGTTTCGAAATGGGTTTCAATTTTAAAAGAGGTAAGGTGATTTACGGGTGCCGTACAATGGGCAAGTATAGTTCTATTCTGATTTACATGGGCAATATTTGCCATCCATGGAATAGCTTTACAAACCTCGGAGGAAAACATCATAGCAGCAGCACTGCAAATATCGGCTTCGCACGCTGCAGGAATACCATCGTAGTTAAGTTTTGCCAGCGCCAGGCATGCGGTATGACCTGTTTTGTTGACCAGCGAAAAACATTCCACGGCCAGCGCATTTAGCCTATAAAACTGGACGAGCGATACAAGCCCTTCATATATTTTCCCGCTTTCAAATAATTCCTGGTTGTTCTCGGCCATGCTGAAAAGAGCAGTGAAGTCGGGCGATACCTGTGAAATCTCATCAAAAACAATATCATCCCAACCTATATCAACCTGCTCAATGCCAAGCTTACTTTGTAAAAGGTAAGGGTTAAGGCTGCTTGCCACAAGCCATGGCGAAGAGCTGCCAACAATTCCAAGGCGTTGTCCGTGCACCCTGCGAACGCCCACAAAGGCATTGTAGTACTCGCTCAGGTATTCTGCAGTTGCAGGACTGTCGGCATCAAGCAGAATGGAACGTACGTTGTGCTGGTTCATCCATGCCTTAACTTCAGTGGCAGCAGCCCACGAATTGGCATCGCGGGAGGCAAGTAACAGGTAAAACCTGTATTCCTGCACCGATTCAATGGCTACATGTTCCGAACCTCCTGTCAAAAACATAAGCACATCGGGCTTATCGTTAACAAACTCCATCTCCTCGGGATTGAATAGGCCCATGTACTTCCTTTTAGCCTTATCGAATACCGAGAGTTCCGCTGCCGGAAATGCAAGTAACTTTACCCTTAGCCGTTCCTTTATAAAATTGTTACTGCTCATTGCCTGCAATACTTTTTACAATGTCGATGCCAACCCGAATGTAGGTATAGACATCTTCGGGTGCCCCATCTATTCGGTTGCTATTCCGCACATGCCCTAACCGAACCACCACTGCATTCAGATCGGGAATTACAAAAATGTACTGACCCAACAAGCCTCTTGCATACCAAGCCCTGTAGCCATCGATATTTATCATCCACCACTGATAGCCGTAAAAATCGACATTTTTACTTGTTTCAGGATCGTAGAGATAGGTAGCGGGTGTAAGCGCTTCGGCCAAATAGCTGGCTGGTACAATCTGCTCACCGTCCCACATCCCCTGGTTCAGTACAAGCTGCCCGAAACGGGCAAAATCGCGGGCATTGGAGTTAAAGCAGCAGAATGCCTTTTCCACTCCATCGTTCCGGTCGAGGCACCATAAGGCATCGTGCTCTGCACCAACCTTTGTCCATATTTTTTCCGATGCATAATCGGAAAGGGTTTCCCCAGTAGCCTTTTCAATGATAAGCGATAGTAATTGAGTATCCCCGCTTCGGTACTCAAATGTTTTACCGGGTTCCTTAACCACTGTTTGATTTAAAACCAGCTGCGACAGGTTGTTACCGTAATAGCCCTTAGTGGTGAGCGAGAAAAGTGTACTATACGATTCATCCCAGCTCAGCCCCGAACTCATGGTTAACAGGTGCTTAATGGTGATTTTAGCTTTATCGCCCTCCGCAAATTCAGGTAGGTAATTCCCAACAGGGTCATCAATACTGCGGATGTAACCATCGTTTATGGCGCACCCCACGAGCAGGCTTACTATGCTTTTAGCCATTGAAAATGAGTTAGAATAGGAATCTTTTCCATATCCATCCCAGTAAGCCTCAAAAAGCAGGGCTGTATCTTTTGCCACAAGGAATGCCACTGAGCGGAAATCGGTAAAGTATTTGAGCTGATCATCATTCAACTGGTAGGTATTGTACATTGGATGCAACCTCCATGGCTGAGGTACTCCTGCTTTTACTATTCGGTTGTGGAATATCCTATAATCATCGATATTTACCTGCTGGTAAATCAATGCCCTTACAATATAATGGTTTTGGGGTAAAGCCAGGAAAACAGCAAGCGCAATAACTATTACCACGCCTGCTATCTTAAGTTTACGCTTCCAGTTCATAGTTAGGTTTAGGTTGATATCTTTTGTCGAAATTAAGTATTGTTTTGGATTTTTTGTGATATTTGTTCACAAAATATTTTCATCGAGAATACCATGAGCTTACTGCCCAAAATAGCACTTGTAACCCTTTCAATTCCCATTTTTACCACATTGAATGCACAAACCGATAGCACAAAGGTAGCCCTTACCCTCATTGGTCAATCATTTTTTGACAATAAGGAATTTACCGGTAATATCAAAAAGGGATATACCCTTCCGGGATTTTACATACAGCCTGCCGTAACCTTCGAAACGGAACGTTACGCCATTGCAGCCGGATTCCATACCCTTTACCTGGCTGGTGCCGATACGCTGGAACGGTTTGTGCCAGTGTTTTCTGCCAAGCTGAGGCTAAATAATCGGGTTGACCTTATTGCAGGAACATTGCAATCGCAAAACGGACACTGGTTGCCCGAGGCTCTTTTTAAACCTGAACGGATATTTATGAATCAGCCCGAAACTGGCGTACAGTTTCAGTACCAAGGAATAAGCAGTAAGGCTGATTTATGGCTAAACTGGGAGCGTTATATAAAAGTAGGTAGCCCTTTTCAGGAAGAATTTACGGTGGGCTTCACACACTTGCATAAATGCTGGAAGAAGGATGAAGGATATTCCAATGCCTTTCACGCTCTTGTATTTCATCGTGGAGGTCAAATCGATAGCACCAACCTACCGGTTCAAACACATGTAAACCTTGGCTTAATACCCATATATAGCATTTCACCTACTGGTAGAACAAAAATAGCGTTTGCTGCTTCCATGTACTACTATAAAAACCTATCGCCTACATATACTACTGATTACCCTTCGGGCGTTGGATTTCATCCCCGCCTAATGGCCAACCGACATAGCTTAACCCTCGAGGCTGGATACTGGTACTCCAATGGATTTGTTAACCCGCAAGGCGAAGAACTTTACGGATCAATATCGACCATTGATCCTGCTTACAACAGGTGGGTTCGTCAAATGGTTACGTTTACCCTGGAGTATGAAAAAAGGTTCGTGGGAAATATACTACTAAATGCCAATTTCAAGGCATACTACAACTTGATATCGGGCACGCTGGAGTACAGCTATACGCTTAGTGTGGCTTTAAATGCTAAGGTTTTGGAGATACAGTAGAATTATCTAACTGGCTTGTATTCACAAAGTCCAGACCTGTACTGAGCGAAATCGAAGTAAGGCGATTTCCCGAAAGGCAAGATAGACGCTTCGCTCCATATAAAGTTAGAAGTTAGAAGTTAGAATTAAGGAGTTTTTTACTCATTAATGAGTTCAGTCTAAAAAGTGATTGCCTTTCTATGAAACAAACATTCGTGCATTCGTGGCAAAAAAAAGTAAGCCACTAATTCACGAATTATAAATAAACATTAGTGCATTCGTGGCAAAAAATATCGATTTTTATTTCCAGAATATGTTATAAGCGGTAAAAAAAACCATATATGGTATTTATCATTTTTGATGCTTTTTAGACTGGGCTCATTAATCAACATTTATCAATTTCTTCCAAAACTATCCGCCTTCTACCTTCTAATTAATTTTAATTTGCATTCTGCAATTTTGTTTTGAGCCATTGCCCCTAACATTCTTCTAACTTCCTCTAACTTCCTCTAACAATGCTTTTAGTTCATTACCTGAAATAAAGCCAGTTCTCTCCATCAGTTTAAGCCAATATTTTGAGAGATTTTGTATTTTTCACGTTTCTCGTTTCACGTTTCACGTTTCACTTTACAAAACGTAACAAATTAGCTGTTCTCTTTTGGGCAGTAAATGTTTACCATCTGCTCGGCAGGTTTATAACCTAGTTCCAGCGCTTTACGGAAATCGTCGCATCCCGACTTGAATTCCTTAACATTCATTTTTGAAATGCCCCTGTTATAGTAAGCTTCGGCATTCCTTGGGTCAGCTTTAATAATAATATCGTAATCGGGAATGGCCTCCTTGTGGTTACCCATTATAGCCTTTGAAATTGCACGGTTGTAGTAAGCCTGAACGAAAGCAGGATCGAGAGATATTACCCTGTTGAAATCGGTAATTGAGCCCTTGTAATCCTTTTGGAATGCTTTGGCAATCCCCCTGCCATAGTATGCTTTTAGGTAATCATGCTTAAGCTCAATGGCCTTGTTGAACGATGCAACAGCTTGTTTAAACTCTCCTTTGCGAAGTAACGCCCCTCCCTTAACGCCATAGGCAAGGGAGAGATTTGGGTTGATGGATATAGCCCTATCAAGTATCTTAATCGCGTCGTCGAATCGCTGCACGCTGGAATAGGCCTCACCTAAATTGAAAAGAACCTCTTCATCTTCAGGCAAATCATTAAGGGCAATCTCTAAGTCGGAAATAGCCCCTGAGTAATCCTGAATCTTGAGTTTAAAAATGCCTCTCTTCTTGTAAGCCTCGGGGGTGGCGCTAGTTCCTTCAATCATCTTGTCGTAGTTGGCTATAGCTCCCTTAAAATCGGCGATATTAGCAAGCGACTCACCTCGGCTGTAAAATGCTTCGAGATTCGAGCCATCGAGCTCTATACTGCGGTTATAATCCTTAATGGCCTGATCGTACTCCATAATTGCTGCATTTAGCAAACCACGTTGGTAGTATGCTTTTGAGTTGGAATCATTCAGGGCAATTGCCCTATTGATGTCGGCCATGGCCTCAGTGTAGTTCTTTAGCTTCCGATGCGAAATCCCCCTGTACAGGAACAGATTAAAGTCGGTAGAGTCCAAATTTATTGCAGTGCTTATATCGGCTATTGCCAACGAATCGTTGTTTAAGGCTGCAAGGGTAACCCCTCTTTTATAGTAATACTTGTAGCGTTTAGGATATAGCTTAACAGCATTATTAAATTTTTCAAGGGCAAGTTCATATTTAGCCGAGTCGAGCAGCTGTAATCCTTCCTTGAAATTTTTTTCAGCCATTCGAGGCTTTAATACTATATAGGCTACAAATACAATAACAGCAAGCCCAATAAGTGTAACCACAATGCGTTTCATACCCATCAATTTAAATACCAATTCAAAATTATGCGAATTTTTTTAAATAAAAGTTATTTATTGATTAATACTTTTTTTGAGGTGATAAAGCGTTGATGATTGATGGTTGTTCGTTGTTCGTTGTTCGGGGAAATAGTTGATAGTTGATGGTTGATGGTTGATAGTAAAACAGGGTCTTAGAATTAGAAATTACGAATTACGAATTACGAATTACGAATTATGAATCTTGAATTTGGAATATTGAACCTTGAACCTTAAACTTTGAACCTTAAACCTTGAACTTTGAACCGTGAACCGTGAACTTTTAACCCGTCATCTTCTTAGCACCTCAGAAAAAGAAATAATCATCGGTTTATATGAAAATACTTAAAATCTTAAAATTTAATACCTTTGGTGGCGAAACCATCAAAGTGGGGTACAAATAAAAAGTTTTGCCTGATGAAAAATTATTCGTATAGCCAGTACAAAAAGTTCAACCAGATGGTGGGTTGGTTTACTTTTGCCATTGCCACTTTGGTTTACCTGCTTACCATTGAGCCTACAGCAAGTTTTTGGGATTGCAGCGAGTTTATTGCCAGCGGTAACAAGTTAGAGGTTGGACATCCGCCAGGTGCGCCATTCTTCATGCTCATGGTACGATTTTTTACCATGTTTGCTCCAACCCCACAATGGGTTCCAATACTCGCCAATAGCCTTTCGGCTTTGGTCAGTTCACTCACCATACTCTTTTTATTCTGGAGTATAACATACATGGCTCGACGGCTGGTTAAGGCCAACGGAAATGAATACACCAAAACCCAGATTATACTTATCCTATCGTCAGGATTCGTTGGCGCACTTGCCTATGCCTTTTCCGATACATTTTGGTTTTCAGCGGTAGAAGGCGAAGTGTATGCTACCTCATCACTATTTACTGCACTTGTATTCTGGGCTATTCTGAAGTGGGAGGAGCAAGCTGACGAACCACACGCTACCCGATGGATTATACTTATAGCATATTTGATGGGCATATCAATTGGCATTCACCTCCTTAACCTGCTGGCCATTCCGGCAATTGCCCTTGTTTACTATTTCAGAAAATACAAATACTCCTTCAAAGGATTAATAAATACCCTCTTAGTATCCGCCCTACTGTTACTTATTATCATGTATGGCATAATACAAGGTTTTGTTGTAGTGGCATCGAAAGTTGAACTGCTTTTTGTAAACTCTTTCGGATTGCCCATCACATCAGGGCTAATTTTCTTGTTCATCTCTGTACTTATACTGCTCGCATACGGAATTTATAAAACCCATAGGCAAGGACGAGTAGTTCTCAATACAATTTTTGTGGGTTTTACGGTGATAATGATTGGGTACAGCTCTTATGCTGCTATTATTATTCGCTCGTCGGCCAATCCGCCAATGGATCAGAATAGCCCCGATAATGTGTTCTCGTTGCTATACTACCTCAACCGCGAGCAGTACGGCGACAGGCCATTACTATACGGTCAGGTTTTCAGCGCCCAACCCATTGCCAGAACTCAAGGGGAACCCACCTATGCCCCTAAGAACGGGAGGTATGTCTTTGTCCGCACGAAAGATAAGTACGAGTTCGACCCTAAATTCGAAATGTTATTTCCCCGCATGTGGAGCGGTGAGCAAAACCATATTAATGCATACAAAAAATGGAGTAACTTTGAGGGTAAACCTATTAGGCTACACAGCCCCGATGGGAAATCCGAAACGCTTTACATCCCTACTTTTGGTGAGAACCTGTTCTTTTTTATCCGTTACCAGCTTGGCTTTATGTACTTCCGGTACTTCATGTGGAACTTTGCGGGTCGCCAAAACGACCTTCAAGGACACGGCGAGGTAACCAAAGGCAATTGGATTTCTGGAATTCCATTTATTGATAATCCCCGATTAGGCCCTCAGGAAAAACTCCCTGAAATATACCGTAAAAATAAAGGCCACAATAGGTATTACCTGCTACCCTTACTTTTGGGGCTTGCCGGTTTCGCCTTCCAACTCCGAAAGCATAAGCATGATTTTTGGGTAACCACCATGCTTTTCGTTATGACAGGAATAGCCATTGTAGTTTACCTCAACCAAACGCCTTACCAACCTCGTGAACGCGATTACGCCTATGCAGGAAGTTTTTATGCTTTCGCCATTTGGATTGGTCTTGGAGTTTTAGCGGTATATGAGTTTTTTAAAAAGATAAAAGATAATCCTGTTACAGCCATGGCCAATGCATCGCTTTGCACCCTTGCAGTGCCCGTCCTAATGGCCAGCGAAAACTGGGACGACCACGACAGATCGGGCAGCTACCTTCTTGTTGACTTTGGCTATAACATGCTCATTGGCTGTAAACCCAATGCCGTGCTTTTTACCTACGGCGATAACGACACCTTTCCCCTATGGTACGCCCAAGAGGTTGAAGAAATTAGAACCGATGTTCGGGTGGCTAACCTTAGCTACCTTCGCGGAGAGTGGTACATTCAGCAAATGCAGCGTAAAGCCTACCAGAGCGATCCGCTCCCTATCCGCATGACATACGACCAGTATTTTACAGGGACTCGCGATGCAATTTTTGTGATTGACAGGATAAAAGAACCCCTTAACCTTGACCGCGTAGTCGATTTCTTCCTTTCCGATAGACCTGATAATCAAATTCAATCGCCATACAACCCAAATGAAAGGATCAACTACATACCCTCGAAACAGCTTTACCTTGTAACAAATAAAGATGAGATTAAAAACCAGGTTGATTTTCCCGATGGCTACGCCAACCAAATAGTCGATACCATGTTTTGGTCGCTTAACAAACAGGTGGTGCTGAAGGACGGACAGGTAATACTCGATCTTATTGCCACAAACCGATGGAAACGCCCCATATACTATGCAACAACGGTTAGCAGTGAAACATACTTAGGATTGGACAAGTATTTTCACCTCGAAGGTATGATGTATAGGGTGCTCCCCATACCTGCCTCGCGTCAATGGGGAACAGGATCGGTTAATACCCGTGATATGTGGGTAAACCTGATGGAAAAGTATCGGTTCAGAAATTTGAACGATCCGGCTGTTTACCTCGATGAAAATAAGGTTAGAATTATATCGAACTACCGAAACCTTTTTGCCCGCCTTGCCAATGCCCTAATCGACGAAGGAAAAAAGGATTCGGCATTAACCGTTCTGAACAGGTGCATGGAACTTATACCACCACAAACCATTCAGCTAAACTATTTTGCCCTCTCCATGGTTGAAGGGTATTACCGCGCTGGCGATATGCAAAACGCCTTAAAGTACTCCCAGCTCATGGTCAACCATGCCTCGGAAGCAATATCGTACATGATTTACAGCCTGAACGACTATCAAAAGAGCTGGCTCGGGAATGAGCTTCAGCTTAACCTTGCCATACTTTATGAGCTAACCCGGATGGCCAACCAGTACGAGAGTGGTGAGTACGCCAAGAAGTTAACCGAAAAGTTCAACTCATACGTATCAGTACTTGAAGGCTAAACATGATAAATCTTAGTCCTCCTCGTTTTTTTCAACGATTTTTCAAAAATGTTATTTGGAATTTTCCTCTCGAAAATGAGGGGGTTTTCCTCACCTTTGACGATGGCCCAACACCAACTGTTACTCCCTGGGTGCTGGAGCAGCTTCGCAAGTATAACGCAAAAGCCACCTTTTTTTGTCTGGCAAAGAATGTTGAAATGCATCCCGATATTTTCGATATGATTATTGCCGACGGCCATGCTGTGGGAAACCACACGTACAGCCACATAAAGGGCTGGGGAACTGATACAACTCAGTATGTTCAGGACGTAATCTACGCCAATAGTTTTGTAAAAAGCAATCTGTACCGTCCACCATACGGACGAATAACACCAAAACAGTTCAGTTTACTAAAATCGCAGTATAAAATTATTTTCTGGGATGTTCTAAGTATGGACTATAGCCGAAGGGTCTCGCCCCGCAAGGTTTACCAGTACGTCATTGGGAATGCCAAACCCGGCTCGATTATTGTTTTTCACGACTCGTTAAAGGCTGAGCGAAATCTCCGATACGCTTTGCCTCGTGTTCTGGAAAACCTCAACTCAAAGGGGTTAACCTTTAAATCGATTATACTTCCTTGAACAGAGTAAACTGATGAGCAGAATACTATTCATTGTTCAACTCCCGCCCCCCGTTCATGGCGCCAGCTTAATGAATAAGCTGGTAATTGGTAGAGCATCTAACTTGCCGAGTAACGAATGTTTTACCGTTAAACTCAACTTTGCAAAATCAATTTCCGACTTACAAAAGTTTCGCCTCCGCAAGCTCCTACGCGCCGTTACCATAGCGTTTGAAATAACTGGTAAAATCATTAAGTACAAACCCCACATCATTTACTTCTCCATGGTTCCTATCGGTTTTGTGCTAATCAGGGATAGCTTTTACCTTATGATTTGCAAAATCTTTGCTCCGAAATCAAAAAAAATTATCCATCTGCACCGCCCTGGTTTACTAAAGTTTTATAGCCAAAAACCATACCTGCACCGCTTCTATAGTTTCATATTCAAAAACTGTGAGATTGTTCACCTTACGCCACCTTTAGCTAAAACAGAGCTATCGCCCTTACATCTATCCAAATCGCACATTACAGTCATCCCAAACTCCATAATCAAAACGCCCGATTACGCCAAGCAGGTAAAGGATTGGAACCATATTCTTTTCCTATCAAACTTCTTTAGGCACAAGGGGCATCATGAGCTTATTGAAGCCTTTGCCACACTCCATGAAAGATACCCGGTAATAACCCTAACGCTTGCAGGGGCTTTCCCTTTTGAGGAAGATAAGCAAAGGTTGATGGAACGCATTGAGCAGCTCGGGCTAAAAAGTTCGGTTGAAGTTTTGGGTGCAGTTTACGATTCCCAACGGTTTGAACTGTACAGTAGGGCAGGGATTTTTGTACTACCCTCAAAACAGGAATACTTCCCACTGGTAATACTTGAGGCCATGTCGGAGCATTGCGCTGTAATAACAAGCGGAAGGGAAAACCTGCAGGAAACCTTTACCGATGGGGAACATCTCATTTTTCTTGACGCCACTGATCCCGATGATATTTCGGAGAAAATTGAAAAGTTAATTCTATCACCTCAACTTACACAATCTATTGCATATCAAGGTTATAAACGCTTTGCAGAAATACAGGAGGAAAGTCTTTCTAAAATTGATGGGCTCTTTTCCTGATTATCAGTTTACATCCATATCGCAAACATCAGCATGGACTAACATAAAATCTATATCTTTGGAAAAATTTACATTGAATGATAACCTTGGAACAAGTAAAGGAACTCTGCAAGCGCCGTGATGCGCTAAGGGGGTATCTTTGACATCGATAAGCTAACTATTGAGTACGATGAGGAGCAGCAAAAAACACAGTCTCCCGATTTTTGGGAAAAACCCGACGAAGCTGAGAAGCAGCTTAAAAAGGTAGCATCCATTAAAGTTTGGATTGATGCCTTTAACAAGGTAAATACCCTTGCCGACGATTTACAGGTGATGTACGATTTTCTCAAAGAGGGTGCGGCAACCGAGGAAGAAATTGATTCCCACTACCACCAAACCCTACAAGCCATTGAATATCTGGAACTAAAAAACATGCTCCGCAAGGAGGAAGATCGGCTGGGAGCAATCATGAAAATCAACTCCGGCGCAGGTGGAACCGAAAGCATGGACTGGGCAGCCATGCTTATGCGCATGTACATGCGCTGGGGTGAGCGCAACGGTTACGAAGTAAAGGTTATTGATGCCCAGGATGGCGAGGAAACTGGCATAAAATCGTGTACCCTTGAATTTGTGGGCGACATGGCATACGGCTACCTGAAAGGCGAAAATGGCGTTCACCGCCTGGTACGTATTTCACCATTCGATAGCAATGCCCGCAGGCATACCTCGTTTGCATCAGTTTTTGTTTCCCCTGCGGTTGACGAAACCATTGAGATTAACATTAATCCGGCCGATATAAAATGGGATACATACAGGTCGTCGGGAGCAGGTGGGCAAAATGTAAACAAGGTTGAAACAGGTGTCCGTCTTTACCATATTCCTACCGGCATTGTGATTGAGAATACTGAATCGCGCTCGCAATTCCAGAATAAGGAAAACGCCATGCGCTTACTTAAATCGCATCTTTACGAGTTGGAACTACGCAAACGTCGCGAAATTCAAGCTGAAATCGAAGGGAAAAAGAAAAAAATTGAATGGGGATCACAAATACGAAACTACGTTCTACACCCCTACAAGCTGGTTAAGGATTTGCGTTCAGGTTACGAAACATCCGATGTATCCGCCATTCTCGATGGCGATTTAAACGAATGTATCAAAGCTTACCTGATGCAGTTTGGCGACGAGTAGTAAATACTACTCGTTTTTGCGCAACCGGGCACGGGTTATTAACCCTACAGGTATAAACGCAAAAACATGTTGGGCGTGGTCCTTTGTTATTTGCGATAGAAATAATCCCAATACCACAATGGTTATTCCTGCTATCTTTATAAAACTTAAGGTTTCACCTAACATGAAGTACGCAAATATGGCAGTCATAACAGGAATAGCATTTGTGAACGAGTTTGCTTTGGTTGCCCCCAGGTGCTTAACAGCGTATGTAAATAATAAAAAGGCGAAGGTTGAAGCAAAAATACCAAGTTTTAGAAGAGGCATCAACGACCTGAAGGTAACCCCGACGCTTACAAAATGGTTAAACTCAAAAAGAAAAAATAAAGGTAAAAAATAAATCAATGCAAGTGTGTTCTGGTAGGTTATTATGGTAAAAACATTATAGGTAGATGTGAGTTTACGCAGCATGAGCGAGTAAGCCAAAGCTGCAAATACAGCCAGAAACATTAGCGCGATCCCAACAGGATCTGCCTCCA
This sequence comes from Bacteroidales bacterium UBA4073, assembly GCA_002383425.1. Taxonomy (GTDB): domain Bacteria; phylum Bacteroidota; class Bacteroidia; order Bacteroidales; family Tenuifilaceae; genus Tenuifilum. The sequence continues at coordinate 14,229 of DFYV01000155.1, forward strand.
GCTTTGCAAATCCCTGATGAAAAATAACCATACCCACCCCAATAACTGAAACCAGAATACCAATGAAATTCATAAGGGTTATCCGGGTTTTATAAAAGTAAAATTCTCCTAAAGGGCTAAATAATGGAATTGTTGAAACTATTACGGCAGCCAGCGTTGACGATACCCTGGTCATTCCAAAACTTTCACCTATGAAGTAAAGAAAAGGCTCGAAAAACGCCAGTAGCAAAAAATATCTCAAATCGGCGAGCTTTACCTTGTTTAACTTTCTCATTACTAAACCCACAGTAATGAAAAGAAAAACTGAGGAAATGGTTAACCTCCCTACAACCAATGTAATAGGCTTATAGAAAACAAACACCTCCTTATACCAAATAAACGATAGTGACCAAAAACCCATAGCCAACATCACAGCCGCATACACACGAAACAACGATTTTTCCATACAATCATAGAAGCCAGAAATGAGAAAAGGTTTAATTGCCAGCAAAGATAGTCAGGATTGCAGAGCAAAAATCATGGCTTTGCAGGTTAATTCTTTTTGTGGTACAAAGAGATTATAGTTGATGGTTGATGGATGTCCGTTGTTTGTTGTTCGTTGCTCGTTGTTCGGAGAAATAGTTGACGGTTGATATCTTTTGAATT
>DFYV01000022.1:0-5962 GCA_002383425.1 Bacteroidales bacterium UBA4073
TAACATAGTGAACTTTCGTTATGGATTAGAACATACATAATTATATAAATGGAAAATCAGCATCTAACGGGGTGAACCAAAATAAAAAATTCAACACAAAATGATTTATATAAAAGACAGGATAAGTTTTGATATTGTGATTTTGAATTTTGAAATTGTTTAGGATTTAGTGCTTTGGATTTAGGATTTTTAGACAAAAATGCGTCAATTTATTTTACTATGAAATTTTTGTAAAATATTGATTTTCAGCCATGGGTCAGGAGTTCTGAGAATACAAACCCCAATAATCATCACATCATCACATCAACCATCAATGGCTGAATTTAAGATTAAATTATTTTTAATACCCCAGTTAACAATAACTTAAACCCCTATTCTTTTTGTGCTAATATGCCATATCTACCTTTGATGAAATTTGAAAATTGATGGAGCAATTGGTTTTATGGGAAAAATTCCTGAAATTCGGAATTGTTGGATTATCGGGAGTTGGGGTTGATTTTGGCATTACCTACATTTCAAAGGAAAAGCTATCGATAAATAGGTACATATCGAATTCAATGGGTTTTGTTGCTGCTGCAACATCAAATTATATCCTGAATAGAATATGGACTTTTGAAAGTCATTCGAGCCAAATCGTCATCCAGTACGCTTTATTTATGATGATAGCAATTGGTGGGCTCACCATCAATAATTTCGTCATATACATTCTAAATCAACGAACCGGTTGGATGAAATTCTACCTTGCTAAGGTTCTGGCTACCGGTGCAGTGTTCCTATGGAATTTCACCCTTAACTACTTGATTACGTTTTCCAATTAATAGTAAGCTAACATTGCCTCGCAATTTCATAAATTAAAAACATCTGCTTAAAATGTAGTTTAACTGGGTGTAGTAATCTTGAAATAAATTAAAAGATTATGAAGCACCTTTTGACAGTAACACTAAAATTGATTGCAGGGTTAATGTTTGCCATTCTTGTGGTTACACTGGCCGTTAGCATTCAATACTATGCCACTACCATTTATAATGATCCCAACAGTAAGCCCTTTGAAGGCGAATATTTCTATAACCCCTACGATGGCTACCAACCCCATACCCTAAAAGCAAATTTTCATGCTCATTCGGTGGCACACATGGGCCTCACAAACGGCAGCAATGAAGTTGAAGAAGTTCAAGCGTTTTACAGCAGTAAAGGTTACGATATCGCCTCTATTTCCAACTACCAGAAGATAACAGTCGATTCAAACAACGTGAACTATATTCCTGTTTATGAGCATGGATACAACATAAAAAAGGTACATCAGCTGGTAATTAATGCACAAAAGGTTAGCTTTTTCGATTTTGCTGGATTCCAGGGGAAAAACCAGAAACAGGAAGTTTTCAGCTGGCTTAAAAATCCCAAAAGCATTGTAGCCATTGCTCATCCTAAATTCATGAACGGATATCCGGCTAAAGACCTCAAAAAGTTAAGAGGGTATAAGCTGATAGAGGTATTTACCCGCTATAGGTCAACCACTGCGCTATGGGATTCAGTTCTTTCTGCCGGAATGCCGGTGTGGTTGCTTGCCAGCGACGACTCACACGATATTTCCAGAAGAAGTGATGCAGGCCGTCGGTGGACCAGAATCGCTGCACATGGCCGTTCAGCCGATTCGGTGGTGGCTGCCCTGCGAAGGGGCTGTCACTACGGGGTAAGCAATGGGGAAATATCCAATGACATCAATTCACTTCTTGCTTTTAACGTCAGGAACGATTCCATTGAACTCAAACTATCCAATACTGCCGATGTTATTAAATTCATCGGTGATGGCGGAATGGTTTATGATGAGTTTTACCATACCAGTACTGCACGATTTGGCATACCTACGTATGCAACCTACGTTAGGGTAGAAGTTAAAACCCAATCCGAAACAATACTCCTAAACCCTGTGGTTCGATTCAATGGTAAAAGTCTATCCGATACGGAAGTTTTACCGGAAGTGGATTACCCAAAAACGACCCTTACAAGGTTATTATTTGTCCTGCTCAGCTCGTTTAACCTCTTTTTGTTACTCCTTTTCAGCAGTAAATTCAGGCAAAGACTCAGGTTTCCCCCCCTCGCTTTCCCTAAAATTTAATTGCACCCTTAACGGTTTTAGGGTTGTAGGGTGTCGGATTTCTGGGGTAAACATCCCTTTAGCTCTGTAATCTCAAAGGTTTTAACCACCTTACCTTTACGGTATATCCTGATGGTATCTGTTTGTTGGATCGATGTGAAATATTTATCGTTTATTAGATAGCTGGAATGCTTATAACCAGGGAATGAGGTTACATAAAAAAACCGACTATGATTGCAAAGTGGTCCTCTCATCTTATTAATCCACCAGTATTTATGAATCTGATCGATTGGACCCAGGGCGAAAAGGTTAATGTTACGTTTTTGCGCATAGTAAAAATCAATATGAGCTGCCGGAAACCATTTTGAGGCAATGATTGCCACCCTGTCTGCTTGCGGATCGATGCCTTTTGCTTTCAGTAAGCTATCGAGCTTAGGTGATAGCTGATGCCAGCCATACATATCAAGGGTAACATCATTTTTATTTACCTTCCTCTGCATGAACGGTAAACCCGAATTGACAACTATTGGTCCAAATATGAGTACCAGCAATATAATCAGGTTTGATGCAATGGCTATTCGTTTGGTATTTAACCAGCTACTCGGGTTAGCGGTTAGCATTTTGGCGGTCAAAACTACTAATCCTATGAAACCGGGTCCACTCCAGTGTGGCAGAGTAAAACGGAAAGCCGAAATGGCTAAAAAAATCAGAATATATGGCAATGAAATGTAAACCAATAGGTTAGCATAGCTATCAACATGAACCTTATTCCTTTTATAAACCTGAACCAATGCCCAAATCATGGCTAAAACCAGTAAAGGATTTTGGTAAATGAACTGCCCCAGAATAAACTGCATGAATGCTACAGCGTTGAACTGAAGGCCTGATGCATCAACCCTTTCACCATGGAATGCAAAGCTGATAAAATTATTCTGGTAGTTCCAGTATAATACGGGTAGCATCATAACAGCTGTTAAAAGACCCGACAAATAAAGCGAAGGACGCAAAAACCATTTCCTGTTATGAATAGCTAAATACAGCAGTGTACCAAACCATGTAATAAGCGAATGGTATTTTGAAAGAAAAGCCAAACCAATAAGCAAACCTGCTAATATAATCCTAAGGTCTTCTTTCCCGGAAGGATTTTGTGATGTTACCGATGTTAACAGCAAATATGTGGCCCCCAGAAGCAATACTACCTGAGACGTGTCGGGCATTATCATTAAACCGCTAATTATATTTAGATATGGCGAAGCGGTATAAAACAAGGCTGCTACAATGCCTGTCCTCTCCGATCCAATTCTTGATGCCAACCTGTAAATTAGCCATATCCCTACACTTGAAAGCAGCAAAGAACCTAAACGAATAAAAAATTCGTGTGTAACCTTAAGATTAGCGGTGGTAAGCTGAATTAACCATCCCACCATGGGTGGATGATCAAAATGGCTTATATCGGGGTAAAGAGCGTAGGTCCAGTAGTAAACCTCATCATTGCCCAATTCAAGCACTGATGCCACTACTGCTTTAACCACAAAATTGACAACAATAATGAGGATGAGCCAATTAGAGTAACTATGACTGACTTTCATATTTTTTCTACAAAACTATGAACTCAATCCCTTTAGTAAATTGCTTTTAAGTAAGGACAAGGTTAATAAAAGGTTAATACTGTAAGAGCATAAGCGCTAAAATCGATTAGTGTAGAGTGATATTTTAGATATTCTCAAACCCAGGAATGCTATCAACCTTTAGGGGGCGTCCATTTTTTACTCCAACGCCAATAACCTTAGCTTTAGCGGCTAACTTTCCCTCAGGTAGTTTTATCACTTCCTGTTCAAAGACCACACGCAGGTTACCTTCCCTATGAGTGGTTAACCTAACTGTAAACCTATCGCCATTTGTTAACGAATACTTATAATCAATTTCTATCCGCGATATTACCAAATCGATGCCCTCGCTATGGAGCTTAGCAAAATCAATCCCTTTACTTAGCAAAAACTTATGGCGGGTATGTTCAAGGTAATTTAAATATCGAGCATTATTCACTATACCCTGCAAATCGCACTCGTAATCGCGAACCTCAAATTCAAGTTCAAAAATATCCATGGTAAACTTATTAAAGTAATCTATTTCCAACTTCTTAGCTTATAGCCTCTTATAGCATAGTAAAGTATAATAAGGTATGATGGAATTAGAATAAAGTAGGCGATTTGAGGTGAAAACAAGTCGGAGAGCCGTCCCCAGAGTAATGGTAGAATAGCTCCACCAGCAATGGCCATAATGAGTACAGCCGATCCTGTTTTTATAAACTTACCCAAATCGTGAATTGCCAACGGCCATATGGCAGGCCAAACCAGCGCATTAGCCAAACCCAATACCGCAAGGGCGATTATCGAAAAGGTTGGCGAAGCCAAAACAACCACAACGCTTAGCACAATACCCAGCAATGCCGAAGCTATTAATGCGGTACGTTGTGAAATGAATTTGGGTATCAGCATAATTCCTGCCAAATACCCAACAATCATGGCTATTAGCGTATATGATGTAAATGCCTTTGCGGTTTCAATCATACAACCCTGCGATATCCCGTAACGTATTATGGTATCGCCAGCAATAACCTCAACGCCAACGTAGAAAAATAGGGCAATCGCCCCCAGAATGAGCTGTGGAAACTGTAATATACTTTTTTTACTATCAGCATTGGCGATAGAAAAATCGGTGTCATCCTCGGACTCCACATCGGGAAGAGGTGCGTAACGAACCGCAATGCCAAGTAATACAAGAATTAAGGTCATTACCAGGTAAGGGCCTATTACCCTATGTGCCAGACCATCGAGCGCAGCAACACGGGCAATACCATCTAACCCATCAAGCGATTTTACGAAGGCATCGCCATCGTCAAGAATGAAGTAAGCCAGAATAAGCGGTGCTATGGCTCCTGCCATCTTATTACATATCCCCATTATGCTGATGCGCTTTGCAGCACTCTCGCGTGGCCCAATTATGGTGATGTATGGATTGGCAGCGGTTTGCAGAACGGCTAAGCCTGCACCCATTATAAATAACCCGCTAAGGAACATCCAGTATGCCCTGTTTATCGCTGCCGGAATAAACACAAGCGTTCCAACAGCCATAACCAGTAAACCCACTGTCATACCCTTATGGAAACCAGTCCTTTTTAACACCCACGATGCCGGCAAAGCCATTACGGTGTATGAGATATAAAATGCAAAAGCTACAAGGGTAGCCTCAAAATCGCTAAGTTCGCACGATATCTTGAAATACGGGATAAGAATGCCGTTTAGCCAGGTTACAAAGCCAAAAATAAAGAATAACGCTCCTATAATGAGCATCGGCAAAAAATTGCCCTGACCTTTGGATGATTTCATTGCAATTGCGTTGGATTAAGATTCCTCAAAAATAACAAATTATTAATGAGCCCCAAACTGTTCACTCTTTGCAGATTAATTCTTTTTTGAAGTGGTAAGAGCGTAGATGGTTNNAATTACGAATTACGAATTACGCTTTTTTACTTTTTACTTTTGACTTTTAACTTTTAACTTGATTTTAAAACCTTGAACTTTATCCTTTAACCTTTAACATCTAATACCTTACACCTTACGCCTTATGTGCTTTTTACCTATAAACTTTTTAGATTGGACTCATCAATAGATTTTAAATTGTAAAATCGCTACGCGGTAATTATACAATGGCGGTTCCATTTTCTACAAAACCTTATCACCTACGGTGAATGAATAATTGTATCAATGAGGCCTTTATATAAAGCCAAATTTCATCCGAAAATAATTTATTAAGTTAAACAGTATCAGCACTTTATTTTCATTCGTGTTTGTGTTTTTACAATAT
>DFYV01000022.1:6040-16252 GCA_002383425.1 Bacteroidales bacterium UBA4073
AAATAAGGCTTTTTCCGTAAAAATGCCATAAATGTAAAGCGTTTAATTTCAGGCATTTATAAATATACATCACGTTTTACGTCTTACGCCTTATGTTCCTTTCACCTGTAAAATTTTTTGTCTGGGCTCAAAAATACAAAAGGAGATACGAAACAGTAATACTTTTCATTGATGTTACTATTTGTAAGCAGGGTTAGCATTTTGGCTTGACGGATAGTATAGGTTTACTTTGTAGCTAAAGGATATAAAAGAATTTTCGCCTATAGGAACATCCACCCGTAAGTCCTTACACTTGGTAAGATCAAACCTCTTGAAATAGACCAACCCACGTACCGACTCATTTTTGGAAACTGTTGTTTTGCGAAGCGAGTTGTTTATCCATGCATCGGTTAATGAGTAAATGAACTCGCTACGGATGTTATTCATTTCCTGTGAATAATCGGCAAAGTTCAGGGTTGTTTCGGCAGCGGCTGCGGCAATCTCGGTACGGGTAATTGCGTGCTGCTGGGCATCTCTGGCATCAGCCGAGGCAGTGGCAACCAGAACGGGCAATGTTAATGTCCCTAATGCAACTGAAGTAGCCACGTGGTTTTTCTGGCTAGCCTTAAGCTGCGATAGCGCTAAATCGTTTTTAAGAATCTCGAATTCAGGATCGGCCGCAAAAATCGGGAAGTTATTATACACTACCTGATTTTTCACCGGATCCCACCTTCCACTATCGGTGTACATCACAATTTTTTCAGGGCTCACCAGAAAATCATTATCGGTGGTATTAATCACCTCAACATCAAACACCAGGTAAGTATCAGTTGTACCATGGTAGGCACAGTGAACTATATATCCATCCTTAATATAACTTGTGAACTCCTTGCCGTTTTCCCATGTGGTTTTGGTTTCGTGTGGAGTTAAACGTATAACGGGATTGGGCGTAGCACACGAAGCTAAAAAACTTATCATCAACAGGTAAATAGATTTCTTCCTTACCAGTCGCATAAATGCAATGTTTTGGTATGATAAAAGATTTTCCAAATATAACGCCATTAAGTCTCAAATATAGCAAAAAGTATTGGTATGTTAATTGCATGTTAATATTAAACCCAAAAATAATTTGTGAAGTTTGTAAAGATACCATAAATTTGCATAAACCTAAAAGGATGTTTTACCTACTGCTTTGCATACTATCGTCAGCTGCGGTACTAATCACTTTCAAGTTACTCAATCGCTTTTCAGTCAACAATTTTAGTGCAATAATAATTAACTATTTGGCAGCCAGCATTGCTGGTTTTTTTTTGGCCAAAGGTGAGCTAACGGATCTTCAACAGTTAGGTATTTTACCTTGGCTACTGATGGCTGGTATGGGAATCCTTTTTATAACCATGTTTCATTTCCTTGGTAAAAGCACACAAACTGCAGGTGTGGCCATTACATCGGTTGCATCAAAAATGTCGGTTATCATTCCCATTCTGGTATCAATTGCAATTGATCCAAACGATAAGCTAACCCCACTACGGGCAGTAGGTATAATTCTGGCATTGCTGGCAGTTCTTTTAATCATCATCCCTAAAAAAACAGAAAAAATTAACCCATTCAGAAACTATCTACCGCTAATAATTTTTTTGGGCATCGGCATGGTCGATTCCTCAGTTAAAATTGCACAGCAGCTCTTTGTTACCAAAGAGCTAAACCCTATTTTCAATGCGGTTGTTTTTACCATGGCTTGTGCAACCGGGCTAATTCTTCTACCATTTAACAGGGATGCTGCCGGTGATTTCTCAAAACCAAAAACCTGGCTGTTGGGGACTATGCTGGGATTAGCAAACTTTGGATCGATGTATTTCATGGTTTCCGCTTTAAATCATGTCGATAAAAATGGCTTAAGCATTGATGGTTCGGTGCTATTCGGCATCAATAACCTGGGCGTGGTTTTAGCTGGTACTCTGATTGGAATAGCCATGTTTGGAGAGCGACCAAGCAAAACAAACCTTACTGGAATTGCACTATCAGCCCTGGCGATATTAATACTAATGCGAAGCTGAATGGTTGAAGTAATTGATACATATCAAACCATTGAAGCCCCTGCGGAGGGGATGTACAAGGAAAAAGGCAGTAAATTTATTGCTAAAGCCTATCCCGTGAAAAGCGATGAACAAGTAAAAGAGATTCTGGAACAAATTAAGGATGATTTCCACGATGCAAGGCATCACTGCTATGCTTACATCTTAGGTCCAACGGGTAATAGGTGGAGGGCTAACGACGATGGTGAACCATCGGGAACAGCAGGAAAGCCAATACACGGGCAGCTGCTTAGCTTTAACCTCACTAACACTCTTATTGTGGTAATACGCTACTTTGGTGGAACCAAGTTAGGCGTATCGGGGTTGATAAATGCCTACAAAACGGCAACCCACGATGCCTTATCGAATGCAAGAATTATCACCAGAACTGTTGATGCAATCTATAAGGTAACCTTTGGCTACGCCATGATGAATGAGGCTATGCGGCTGGTTAAGGAGCTAAACCTTCAAATCGTTGAGCAACATTTCGACAATACCTGTACTATTAAACTACGGGTTCGCCGCTCACTGGAAAGTGAATTCCTGTCGCGATGCTCTAAAATTGAAGGACTATTAGCCGATTTTGAATATGAGGATTGATGTGTTAGCCCCGTTTATCGGGGCATTTTTTTAATAATAACGGAATATCAAAATAATCATCTATGAAAAACAAAAGTTTGGTATCGATCAACGACCTGAGCAAGGACGAAGTATTCAAGGTACTTGACTTTGCCGAGGAGTTTGAGAAGAACCCCAATCAGCGAATCATGGAAGGGAAAGTGGTAGCAACACTTTTCTTTGAACCATCGACCCGAACACGCCTGAGCTTTGAGAGTGCGGTGAACAAGTTAGGGGGTAGGGTAATCGGATTTTCGGAGGCATCAACCAGTAGTGTGTCGAAAGGCGAAAGCCTGAAGGATACCATCCTTACGGTGGCAAACTACTCCGATTTGATAGTGATGCGCCACCCACTTGAGGGCAGCGCCCGTTACGCCAGCGAGATTTCGCCTGTTCCAATAGTAAATGCAGGCGACGGAGCCAATCAGCATCCTACTCAAACCCTACTCGACCTATACTCCATCCGCAAAACTCAGGGAACGCTCAACAAGCTCAAGATTGTTATGGTAGGCGATTTGAAGTATGGCCGAACCGTCCATTCGCTTCTAATGGCCATGAGCCAGTTTAATGCGTCGTTTACCTTCATTGCGCCAGCTGAACTCCGAATGCCACAGGAGTATAAAATGCACCTCGATGAGCTCGGGCTAAAGTATAAGGAACATACCGACTTACCCGAAAACATTAAAGATGCCGATATAGTTTACATGACCAGGGTTCAGCGCGAACGGTTCTCCGATCCCATGGAGTACGAAAAAGTAAAAAATGCCTACATACTGCGGAATGGCATGCTTGAAGGTACAAAACCTACCATGCGCGTGTTGCATCCATTGCCAAGGGTAAATGAAATAAACATCGATGTTGACGAGTCGCCAAAGGCTTACTACTTCACGCAGGCCCTTAATGGTGTTTACACCCGAATGGCAATAATGGCTCTCATTTTAGGTTTAAAAAAGTAAAAGCATATCGATATGAACGACAAAAAACATCTGAGCGTTAGCGCAATTGAGAGTGGAACTGTAATTGACCATATTCCGGCGCAAAACCTGTTCAAGGTAATTACAATCCTTGGCCTTGATAAGATCCCAAACCAAATCACATTTGGTACTAATCTGGAAAGTAAGCTACTCGGCAAAAAGGCAATAGTGAAAATTGCCGGTAAGTTTTTTGAGCGCGACGAGATTAACAGGATAGCACTGGTAGCACCCCATGCTAAGCTCAACATCATTAAGAACTATGTGGTAACCGAAAAAATGGTAGTAGAAGTGCCATCCATTATTACAGGCATTGTTAAGTGCGTAAATCCTAAGTGCATTACAAACGTTGAAAAGGTTACCCCAAAATTCCAGGTAATAGGTAAGAGCAGCATATCGCTGAAATGCCAGTACTGCGAAAAGATCACTGACCAGGAGCATATGGAATACCTATAACGAATGAAGCCCCTTGTGCAGGGGCCTCATTCATTTTCCAAGCATACCCGTTACGATATAGAAATCTGGCGTACGGGTTTCACTTTAGCTTCCTCTTTCTTGGGGATGATAATGTTTAAAATGCCGTCCTTGTACGAAGCTTTAATTTTATCGATGTCGGCTGTATCGGGTAAGGTAAACAACCTCTTAAACGAGGAGTAGCGGAACTCGCGGCGCATTATCTTTTCGTCATCCTTATCCTCTTTAACCTCCTTCTCGCTGGAAATCTCCAGAACGTTGTTATTCAAATCTATCTTAAAGTCCTTCTTGTCGAACCCGGGAGCAGCCACATCAATGGTGTATTCATCCTTTCCCTCCTTGATGTTTACCGACGGAATTGTTAAACTTTCGCTGTCGTCAAAGAAACGGCTGATTAAATCATCCCCAAAGAATTCATCTACCAAGCTTGGTAGAGTGCTTCTGCGACGCAACATTGGAATCATAGCTTTACCCTCCATTTTTTTGGTTAGACATTAAATTCAAATTAAATTCAACCTACAACTTTCAAAGTACATGCCAACCATAGTATTGTGCCATTTTTGCATATTAAGTTAAAGTAAAAGGTCATTATGGCATATTAGCCGATAGCAAGCTAAAAAAATAGGTATTGTTTTCTTGAAATTTCCATGAATGAGTATGCTCCGAGAAACACGAAGGCACGATAGCACGAAGGCACGAAAGCACGATGGGACGATAGCACGATAGCACGATAGCACGATAGCACGATAGCACGATAGCACGAAGGCTCGAAGGCGCGAAAGCACGATAGCACGATAGCACGATGGGACGATAGCACGATGGGACGATAGCACGACAGAACGAAATGGGAGAAATAAGAATGAGTCCGGTATAAAAAGCATGTTTTATTTTATCAAAATAAGTTATGTTATTAATTGTCAGCATTTTAAAAAACGTTGAGAAATTTGTTTTAACTTTATGAACTTTACGAACTTTACGAACTTTNNGAACTTTACGAACTTTATAGACTAAACTCATTCATATTTTTTTGTAACTTTTGCGAGAATTTTCCATGGAAAATATGAGCTCCATCAATCGGAACGAAAATCACAACAGCGACTGGGAAGGCATAGATCCTAACTTTTTGATTCCATTGGTTTTACAAAATGGGAGCAGCATCTACCTGATCCAAAATTACAGGGTAGTTTTTGCCAATCCCAGCTTTTCGAAACTAACCCGATACACGCTTGAGGAGCTAAACGAAATCCTTTTTTTAGATATAGTACATCCCAAGGACAGGAAGCTGGTTAGAATTCTATTTGACAACGATTTTGCTGAAATCCAAAAGCATACATCCAACAGCTTCACGTTACGAATTTTAACCCGTTACAATGAGCTTAGATGGATAAAAACCATTTTCTCCATTATTGACTGGCAAGGCATACCTGCGCTCCTATGTACCAGTTTCGATATAACCCAGCAGAAGGAGACAGAAGAGAACATGGTCAACCAGGAGCAAAACCTGAGCATGCTTGTAAATGCATTTGGCGACCTGGTTTTCATTGTTAACCACAACTATAATATTGTTCAGGTAAACAATGCTGTTATAAACACCCTTGGATATCAGGGACACGAAATATTGCTGGAATCGTTTGTTAAACTTCATGCCGAAAGCGAACGGGGCAAAGCCATAACATCGCTAATGGAGGTTTTTGATGGTGAGCGCAAGCTGTACATTACAGAATTTATCCGTAAAAACGGGAAAAATATTCCTTTTGAAGTCAGAATGATAAAAGGCTACTGGCGCCGTCGCAATGTTATTTATGTTATTGCGCGCGATATCTCCGAGCGCCTTGAAGCCGAAAATTCCATTAAACAATCGGAAGAGAAGTTTTTTAAAGCGTTTAACGCCAGCTCAGTAATGATGACCATCAGTACCTTAAGCGATGGCATTTATATTGATGCCAACAAGGCATTCATGGAAAAAATCGGATATAATCACGCAGAAATAGTTGGTAGTAAATCGTCGGAACTCAAGATATTTAAACAAATTGAACGCCGTCACGAATTGATAGAAGCAGTAAAAACCAAAGGTAAAGTTGAAAAAATTGAAACCGAGCTGGTAAGTAAAAAGGGTGAAATGCTCACCGTACTGTTATCGGCAGAAATTATCAACATACAAGGAATCGACTGCTTGCTAATGGCCATGAGCGATATTACCTACCGAAAACAAGTAGAGGAAGAACTTGCCCGAAGTAGAGCACAACTCCGTGGCACGCTCGATAATTTACCATTCATTGCCTGGCTAAAGGACAGCAAACGTGGCTACCTTTTTGTAAATAAGCGGTTTACAAACCACTTTGGGATAACCGAAAATCAAATACTTGGCAATACCAGCATTGAACCCTGGCCTAAACCCTTACTTAAAACCCTTAAGGAAAAAGAAACTGAGGTTCTAAAAAGTAAGCTGCCAGCTACCTGGGAAATTCGGGAAGGCGAAAGAGGCATTGAGGAATGGTGGGAATTTCAGCTCACCCCAGTATTTAATATCAACAAAAAAGTTATTGCCATTACAGGCATAGCTCGCAAAATAACCGAGCAAAAAATAAATCAATTTAAAATCCAGAAACATTTAGACCGTCAAATACTGCTAACTAAGGTTTCGTTTGTTTTTAACACAAATCTTCCTTTCTCAACGCAAGCCAACCAGGCGCTTAACTTAGCTGCAAACGAAATTGGTTTACGAAAGGCATTTATTATTATAGGCAACATACCCAATTTTGAAACTTTCACCTGTTGCACTACCGCTACAACCAATTTGGTTGAAAACATAAAATCGTACTACTCAGAGTATTCCCCTGACATTGCATCACATTTTCAACAAGACAACAAAAATATTTTTGATATTTCTGGTTCAACAATGCCTTCGTACGGTATTCTGAAAAAAATTACAAACAGCCAGCATCTGCTCATCTTCCCTATCCGGTTAAAAGAGAAGTGTCAGGGCATTTTTGGGGTTGACTACCCCTATGGCGAAAAGGTAAAAGCTGCCGAAGACAGGGATTTCCTGTTAACCATGTCCAACATCCTATCGGCATCGTACGAATCGCATCTGAACGAGGAAGAGCTGCGCAAGGCAAAAGAACTTGCCGAGCAGGCAAGCCATGCCAAAGAACGGTTCCTTTCAACCATGAGCCATGAAATCAGAACCCCTATGAATGCCATAATAGGCATGGCAAACCTTTTAATTGACGAAGACCCGAAGCCCGAACAAGTTGAAAGCATAAACTCACTGAAATATGCAGCGGAAAGCTTACTTTCGCTACTAAACGATATACTGGATTACAGTAAAATTGAAGCCGATAAACTCGATTTGATTCAAACCAGCTTCAATACAAACGAATTATTCAAAGGGCTTCATAGCACTTTCATTAAAATGGCAATGGGTAAGGGTTTGGCGCTGAACTACAGTGTTGACCACAACATTCCTAACCCACTCATGGGCGATAGGGTTCGATTGAACCAGGTACTCACCAACCTTATCGGAAACGCCATTAAGTTTACCGAAAAAGGCGAAGTCAAATTTTTAGCCGAACTCATTGGCAAAACCGACACCTCCGTTACGATCAGGTTTACCGTTTCCGATACAGGCATAGGTATCCCAAAAAAAATGCAGGGAGATATTTTCAATGAGTTTACCCAGGTACACGAGGATACCCGTAGGTTTTCGGGTACAGGTTTGGGCTTAGCCATTTCGCAAAGATTAGTAAAACTCATGGGCGGAGCTATTAGCCTTGATAGCGATGAGGGACGGGGTGCTCGTTTCTTTTTTACCCTCACCTTTAATCCCTGTGCTGCTCAACCTAAAGAAACAACCGAAGAAATTCGCATTCCACCCGGAAAGCATCGTGTTCTAATTGTTGAGGATAATGAGCTCAACACGCTGATAGTTAAACGCTTTCTCACCAATTGGGGAATAGATTTTGATCACGCAAGCAATGGCCGCGAGGCATTGGAGTGCTTAGTCTGTAATGATTTCGACCTAATACTGATGGACCTTGAAATGCCCGAAATGAATGGATATGATGCAGCCAAAGCCATTAGAAATCTTAATGATAAGGTTAAAGCAGCAATTCCCATAATTGCCCTTAGCGCCTCGGCTATGCTCAATGTTCAACAACGCATTTTTGGCATTGGCATGAACGATTTTGTTCTCAAACCGTTCAAACCGCAAGAGTTAAAAATGAAGTTGGCCAAATACCTGGTAAAATGATTTTAAGAAAATGGGTATGATCCGAAAACCACGAAAGCATGAAAGCACGAAGGCACGAAGGCACGAAGGCACGATAGCACGACAGAACGAAAGCATGATGGGGAAGGTTTAAGGTTTGAATGAGAAATAAATATTAATATGGGAGAAATAAGAACATATATCGGTGTTAACCACTATGTACACAAATCCAGACCAGTGGAAATTATGAAAATCTTTATACATCTCGTACCATCGTGCTATCGTGCTATCGTGCTATCTCTCAATCGTGCGTATTTTTGGCTCGCATGCAATGAAAGAGACTTTTCAGAGTTGACTCAGAAGATGAAGCAAAGACTTATTCTACTAACGGCACTCACAACCATTTCCATTGCCTGTGCAGCACAGGTGAAGGTAAACATCAAAGTGAACCAATCCATAGGAAGCATGGCAAAACTCTTGCTATACAAAGGGGAAAGCCAGGTGGAAATCGACTCATGCAAACCCACCCCCGAAGGAGTTTACACTTTCACAATACCCCGTACATCGCCCAAAGGAATTTACAGGGTAATCATAGGCAAAGGGGCATCGTTCGACTTCATTGTAGCAGCCGATAGCACAATAAGCTTCGAGACCTTTTCGTTCGCCATCGAAGACAGCCTTAAAGTAAATCAATCAACAGATAATGAAATATTTATAAACTTCAGAAAGCTTAGGCGCGAAGCTGAGCAAAAAATGTGGTTGCTTGAATCGCTTCGCAAGTATTATGCAGAACCTTCAATGTTTAGCCAGATGCTCATGGATGAGTATCAGCGCACAGGCCTAAACCTATACATACAGGGCAGTAACCTTGCCTCAAAAGCAACCAGCTCAATGGTTTCAACTGCCATTCGGCTTGAGCTAACCCCGCAGGTGTTTGTACAAGGCGATGAATGCTCCCAAAAAAAAGCGCTTTCCGATGTATGGTGGCATGGCATTGACCTTACCAATGGCGATGTTCGTTTTCTGCCAAACCTTTCGGACCGTTTATGGGATTACCTTGAAAATCTACTTTGCGAAGGTAAATACACCAAGGAGGAGCAGGACTCAGTTCTATCGGAATACATTCATAAACTTTTTAACCTCCCCATGCATCCCGATGTCAGATCAATGCTGCTGAACTCGCTTTGCAACGGCTTTGCCGAATCCGATTACTACAATGTGATATCTACATTGCAGCAACTTAGTACCACAAGCCCCTGCCCTGTGTTTAACGATCCTGAATTAAAAGCAAGACTTAATCTTGAATCCGAACTTTTACCCGGCAAAAAAGCATTCGATTTCACCTTTACCCCTTTGGGACAAAAGAAATCGCTCAAGCTCTCCAGAAATACATCAAAATTTACGTTGATTTTATTCTGGTCGGTATGGTGTCCTCACTGCATTGAAAGCCTGCCCTTAATCTATGAGATATACAGGCAATTTAACGGAATAGGATTCGATGTAATAGCTGTATGTATCGATGAAGAGGAAGATGCATATCGCAACCTTGTAAGGCAAAATGGGTTGGATTGGAAGAATATAAGAATACCCTACGATACCAACAACAAGGTGATACTAAAGTATAATGTTGATGAAACCCCAAAAATGTTTCTGATTGATTCCATGTTGAATATTGTTTCGCGCCCCTCAACACCTTCGCATGTAAAAGTATTCCTCCAAAAAAACCTTCACCCTGAAACAAATAAAACAGAAAATACAGAACTTCTGACTCAATAGCAAAATAAAATGTCGCAAAATTCGTTCATTAACAAGTAGAATTTCTGGAAGAACTAAACGCAGACTTACGCAGAGTTTTTCGCAGAGAACCGCAGAGTTAGTATTTATT
>DFYV01000133.1:0-10851 GCA_002383425.1 Bacteroidales bacterium UBA4073
AAAGGCATTTATAAACTCTATATTCTAAATTCAAAACAATATGATTTATTAGAAAAGACAGGATAAGTTTAGAGATTGTGATTTTGAATTTTGAAATTGTTTAGGATTTAGTGCTTTGGATTTAGGATTTTTAGACAAAAATGCGTCAATTTATTTTACGATTAAAACTTTGTAAAATATTGATTCTCAAGCATGGGTCAGGAGTTCTGTAATTATTGAGTCCAGTATAAAAAGCCAAATTTCATTAAAAATGATGTTTATCGTAAAGAACGCCAGAAATACAAAGCACTTATTTTCAATTATTTATAGATTTACCTTACGTTTAACGTTTAACGTNNTAACGTCTAACGCCTTATGTTTCTTTCACCTATGAACATTTTTAGACTGGCCTCATTATTGTTTATTGAATGTTTTTTTGTTTTAGCTCTTTAACGCTGTAAATACGGCTATACTTACAATCGGGAAGTGGAATGAACTCGTATCGTTGATTGCGGAGTTGAGGATCAAAGCCTGCATCCACAATGGCTTTCTGAATGCCGTAGGCATCCATACTGTTTTTTGCCCCAGCCGACGATACCACATTCTCTTCAATCATGATTGACCCAAAATCGTTGGCCCCTGCATGTAAGCATAGCTGAGCAGTATCAACGCCCACGGTAAGCCACGAAGCTTGAATATTTTGGATATTGTTTAGCATTATCCTGCAAAGCGCCACGGTTCGGACGTATTCTTCTGTACTTATGTTGTTTCGTATCCCTTCATGTTGAAGTTTGGTTCCTTCATCCTGAAAGGTCCATACCACAAAGTTAACGAATCCAGGGGCATCGGCTGGTTTACTGGCTTGAAGGTTGCGAAGTTTTATTAAATGTTCCATACGTTCCTCAGGGGTTTCAATATGGCCAATCATCATTGTGGCAGAAGTTACAAGTCGCATTTTATGGGCTTGAGCCATTATATCGATCCATGACTGACTGTCGGGTTTACCTGGCGATATTTGCCTGCGTACTCTTTCAACCAGAATTTCAGCACCTGCACCAGGCAAGCTATCGAGTCCTGCTTCAACAAATCGTTCAAGGACTTCACGGTACGTCATTTTTTCTTTTTTGGCTATAAAAGCAATCTCCGTTGGGCTTAGGGCATGAAGCTTAATGTCGGGGTACATCTGCTTAAGCTCCCTGAATAGTTTGGTGTAAAAATCGATACCAAGTTTGGGGTGAAGTCCTCCCTGCAACAAAAGTTGATCACCTCCATAGCGTTTTAGCTCTTCAATTTTTATTTTATACTCTTCAATTGATGTGATATATGCATTGTCGGAGTGTAAGTTGCAATGGAAGTTGCAGAATTTACATCCTGCAACACATACATTGGTGATGTTAACGTTACGGTCAATCTGCCACGTTACCTTATTCCCTGGAACGTGAATTGTCCGCAGCTGGTGGGCAACATACATCAAATCGGGTGTCGAGGCTTGTGTATATAGTAAAACTCCCTCATCAATGGAGAGAGGTTCAAGTTTAATGGCCTTCTTGAATATATCATTAACCTGCATATAATTTCTTGTTTAATGTGCAAATGTATCAAATGAAATAAAAACTTACCCTGTAAAAACACGAAGTGGTTAAGTATGTTCACAGTTTTTTTACCTTTGCATATTTGCACACCATATAAAAAAGCGTCGAGGTATGAGCAATGAAAAGATTCGGGTAGGAATTACGCAGGGTGATATCAATGGAATAGGGTATGAAGTAATTATCAAAACATTGATGGATCCGCGAATGGACGAGATGTGTACGTCCATAGTTTACGGATCGCCCAAGGTGGCAGCCTACCATCGCAAAGCATTGAATATTGAGAATTTTAGCTTCAATCAGATAAAAGATGCCAGCGAGGCAAACCCCAAGCGTCCTAACATGGTAAACTGCATGGACGACAACGTTCGGGTTGAGCTCGGCAAGTCCACCGAATATGGGGGGCAGGGGGCATTGCTGGCTCTTCAGGCGGCAGTTGCCGATTTAAAAGCTGGGAAAATTGATGTTCTGGTAACCGCACCCATCAACAAGGCTAACATTCAAGGCAAAAACTTTTCTTTTCCAGGCCATACCGAATATTTGGCCAATGAGTTTGGGGTAAAGGATGTGCTCATGCTTATGGTGAGCGATACCATGAGGGTTGGGGTTGTTACGGGTCACATTCCCATTGCGGAAGTTTCCAAAAACATTACAGCTGAAGCTATACTTACCAAATTACGGCTGCTAAACGTTACTCTTATAAAAGATTTTGCCATTCGCAGGCCACGCATCGCAGTACTTGGGCTGAATCCTCATGCTGGCGATCACGGCGTAATAGGGACAGAAGAGGAAACCGTAATTATTCCAACCCTTAAACAGCTTAGCAACGAGGGGATTGTGGCAATGGGGCCTTATCCTGCCGATGGCTTCTTTGGGTCCGACAGGTTTACCCGTTTCGATGCCATACTGGCCATGTACCACGATCAGGGGCTATCGCCCTTTAAGGTGATTAATTTTGATACCGGAGTTAACTACACTGCCGGTTTACCTATTGTTCGGACTTCGCCTGACCACGGTACTGCTTACGATTTGGCAGGCCAAAACCTGGCAAACCCCAATTCATTCCGCCAGGCCGTTTACTTAGCCATCGATATATTTCGTAACCGGCAGCAGCACATGGAGTTAACTGCCAATCCTTTACAATCAGTTGATCCCGAAACGGCGTAAAGCATTGTTTTATGTACGAGTACATACAGGGTTCTTTAATCGAGTTAACTCCCACTCATGCAGTTATAGAGGCTGGAGGCATAGGATATTTTGTTAACATCTCGTTACAAACCTATTCACAGCTCGAGGATAAGTCGCAGGTTAAGCTTTGGCTTCACCATGTTGTTCGTGAAGATGCTCATTTGCTTTACGGTTTTTCCGAACCCCGAGAGAGGGAGATGTTTCGCCTACTCATTTCGGTTTCGGGAGTGGGAGCAAGCACCGCAAGGCTTATCCTTTCATCGCTTACCACCGATGAAATACAGGCAGCCATTACTACCGATAATATCAACCTGATAAAACAGGTTAAGGGAATTGGATTGAAGACAGCACAGCGTATAGTGGTTGATCTTAAGGATAAGGTTTCGTTGGGAGAGGCTGCAATAACGCAAATTTTATCAACATCAAACAATACTTTGAAAAGCGAAGCGTTATCAGCATTAACTATGCTTGGTTTTGCCCGTTCGGCTGCCGATAAGGTTATCGATCAGGTTTTAAAGGAGATGGGTCCAATGCCGGTTGAGGCTCTCATAAAGCATGCGCTAAAACGCTTGTAGTACATAAAATGCTTTGCAAGTTGAGAATACGATACTTGACTCAATATCAAATCACCAGAATATTTGGCTTTATCTCTCTCGTAATTATTAGTGCTACGAGAGCTTTTTCTGTGCCAGTTTTTCAGCAGGATACACTTACCCTCCCTCTTCCCATAAAACAACCCGGAATATGGTCGATTGATACACAGGTTTCGCCCTTATTCCTGTCAGACCCTTCCAATATCACCGAGGAGGTAGAGTTTGACCCAATTAACAACCAGTATATCATTTACCGAAAGGTTGGTAATACTACCATTGAAATTCCGCGAGTGCTTTCGGCCGATGAGTATCGTGCCTACCGGGTCGAAAAGGCCATGCGTGAGTACTGGAGGCAAAAACAAACTGGCGAGTTTGTTGGGAAAGGCGATGGAATACTACCCCGTCTTCAGGTTGGTGGCGAAACTTTCGATCGGATTTTTGGAAGTAACACCATTGAAATAATACCACAGGGGAACGCTGAGCTGGTTTTTGGAATTTCAAGTGCCAAAACCGATAATCCGGCTCTCCCTGTCGATCAGCGCAGGAATACCACCTTCGACTTTCAGTCGAAAATTCAGATGAATGTCTCCGGTAAGATTGGCGAAAAGCTCAAAATGGAGGTAAACTATAACACTGAGGCAACATTCGATTTTGAGAATAACGTTAAGGTTGAGTACAATGGTTTTGAGGATGAGATAATTCAGCGAATTGAGGCGGGTAATGTTTCCCTCCCATTACCTGGCACGCTCATAACAGGGAGTCAAAGCCTATTTGGTATAAAAACCCAGCTAAGGTTTGGAAAGTTAAACGTTACCGGTGTAGTTTCCAAGCAAAATGGTCAAACCCAGGTAGTTGAGATAAAAAGTGGAGCTCAAACCCGCGATTTTCAGGTAAAGGCCGATGAATACGATGCCAACAGGCACTTCTTCCTTTCGCACTACTTCAGGGAGCGATATAAACAGGCCCTGATGAATTTGCCCATTATCAACTCAGGAATTCAAATAACTAAAGTAGAGGTTTGGGTTACGAACAAACAGGCAAACTTTGAAAACTCCCGTAACATAGTTGCCTTTGCCGATTTGGGCGAAGCCCAGAATAACATTTTTGCCTCCAACGTTTTTACCCAAACCGGCAGTGGCCCTGCCAGTAACGACCTGAATGACCTGTACGAGCTGATGACCACTACATATAGCGGTATTCGCGATATTTCAGATATTAGTAATGTACTATTACCTTTGGAATCGCAAGGGTTTACTGGTGGGCGCGATTATGAAAAAATTGAGTCCGCCCGTAAGCTATCGCCTAACGAGTTTACCCTGAATCAGACGTTAGGCTATATCTCGCTTTCATCCTCACTAAATACCGACGAGGTACTTGCCGTTGCTTTTGAATACTCCTACAACGGCCAAACCTATAAGGTGGGTGAATTCTCAACCGATGGAGTTGAAGCACCCAATGCACTGATTCTTAAATTACTGAAAGGGACAAACCTGAGCCCTAAAATGCCAACATGGAGGTTGATGATGAAAAATATCTACTCCATGAATGCCTATCAGGTTAGCAAGGATGAGTTCAGGCTCGATGTTTTTTACCAGGACGATGCCACCGGCACACCGGTAAACTACCTTAAGGAGGGAAATATCGCCGATGTCCCCCTTATCAAGGTGCTTAACCTCGACAACCTGAACACCCAGCTCGATGCCTTTTCCGATGGTGTTTTCGACTTTATTGAGGGGGTAACCATTAATTCGGCTAATGGAAAAATAATTTTTCCGGTACTGGAACCTTTTGGTAGCGACCTGGCTTCACGGATTGGCGATCCGGCCATTGCCCAAAAATACGTTTTTCAGGAACTCTACGACTCATCGTTAACTAAAGCCCGGCAGGTAGCCGATAAGAATAAGTTTATTATCAGCGGTACGTATAAGTCGGCCGGGGGATCGGAAATTTTTCTGAATGCCCCAAATATTCCGAAAGGAGCTGTGGTTGTTACGGCGGGTGGTGCCAAGCTACAGGAAGATGTCGATTTTATTGTTGACTACAACCTTGGTACGGTTCGAATTATTAATCAGGGTTTACTTGAATCGGGAACACCCATTCGGGTGGCAGTTGAGAGCAACGCCCTGTTCAGCCTGCAAACCAAAACTCTGGTAGGCGCCCATTTCGATTACCGTTTCTCCGATAATTTTAATATGGGGGCAACCGTAATGAACCTTACCGAGAGACCTCTAACCCAAAAGGTGAGTTTTGGCAACGAGGCCATTTCCAATACCATCTGGGGTCTTAACACATCGTATCAAACGGAATCGAAATTCCTGACAAAAATGGTCGATTTTTTACCCTTCATTCAAACCAAGGAGAAATCGACCGTAACTTTTGATGCTGAGTTTGCCCAGCTAATTCCCGGACACTCCCGTGCAATAGGCAAGGCTGGTACCGTTTACCTCGACGACTTTGAGGGAAGCAGTACATCGCTCGATATACGTTCGTGGGTGGAGTGGAGGCTTGCCAGCACCCCCCAAGGCCAGACCGAATTATTCCCCGAAGCCTCATACTCTAACGATTTACGCTATGGCTATAACCGTGCCCATCTGGCGTGGTACTATATCGACCCACTTTTCTTGCGTAATACTTCGCTTACCCCTTCGTATATCCGTAATAACAAGGAGTTGCAGGGCAACCATTTTGTACGTGAAATCTTTGAGCGTGAAATTTTTCCAAATAAGAATACACCCCAGGGCCAACCCACCAACATTACGGTGTTAAACCTTGCTTATTACCCCAGTGAGCGTGGTCAGTATAACTTCAATACCAGCGAACTCGATGCAAATGGTAAGCTAATAGATCCCCAACGACGTTGGGGTGGAATTATGCGAAATATCAGTACAACCGATTTTGAAGCTTCTAACGTCGAGTATATCGAATTCTGGTTGATGGATCCTTTTGTGTACGACACAACCCATTCTGGGGGTGACTTCTATATTAACCTGGGTAATATTTCGGAGGATATTCTCAGGGATGGGCGCAAATCGTTTGAGAATGGGTTACCCACCTCGACTGAGGAGTTGGCAAAAACCGATGAAACTGTCTGGGGGCGTGTGCCCACAAAGCAGTACTTACCTGTTGGGTTCGATAACGATCAGGCCAAACGCCCCTTTCAGGATATTGGGTTAGATGGCCTTTCGTCTTCGGTCGATATAGATGGCGATGGCATTCCCGATGAGCAGGTTTACTTTGCGGAGTATATCAACCAGCTTCGTAATATAATTACCGGTAGTGATATCCTGGCTGGTTTCGAGAGCGACCCTGCAGGCGATAACTTTAAGCATTACTTGAATGATGGCTACGATCAGCAGCGTGCCACCATACTCGATCGATACAAGTTTTTTAATGGAACCGAGAATAACTCTCCCGTTGCAACGGGAACAACCTCACAGCAAAGTTACTCTACCCCCGATGTGGAGGAGTTGGGTACCGACAATACCATGAACGAGAACGAGGCTTACTACCAGTACCGCATTTCGTTGCGTCCACAAGATATGGAGGTAGGTAAAAACTTTATAACCAACGTAATTAATGGCGAAAAGGATAAGGTTCTAAATAAGCAGGTTAAATGGTATCAGTTCAAGGTTCCCATTGCGGAGTACGAAAAGGTTGTAGGTCCAATTGAGGATTTTAAGTCGATCCGATTCATGAGGATGTTCCTTCGCGGTTTTGACGATACCCTTATTTTGCGCTTTGCCACCTTGCATCTGGTTAGAAGCGAATGGCGAAAGTACAATTTTTCGCTGATTCAAGGGCAGGAAGGTATGCCTGTGAGCGATTTACCCGTTGGCAACCTTTCAATTTCATCGGTAAACATTGAGGAAAACGATAAGCGTACACCCGTAAACTACGTACTGCCTCCAGGCGTTGACAGGGTTATTGACCCGAGCCAACCCCAGCTGATACAGCTAAACGAGCAAGCCATGGAGTATCGGATTACCGAACTGGCCGATGGCGATGCTCGTGCTGCTTTCAAAAATGTCAACCTCGACATAAGGCAATACAAACGCCTTAAAATGGATATTCACGCCGAAGCCATCGAAGGGTACACATTGAACGATTATGAAGTAACAGCTTTCGTACGGATTGGAACCGACTATAACACAAACTACTACGAGTACGAAGTGCCGTTAAAGCTAACACCCTACGGATTTTACTATAACAATCGGGAGAGAGATCGTGAAGCCGTGTGGCCCGCCGAAAATGGCATTGACATCGACCTCGATAAGCTGGTTGATATCAAGGTTGACCGCAACAACGCCATGCAACAATCGGGTTCACTCATAACCCTGAACACCGTTTACGTTGTTCAGGATGGAAACCGTAAGCTCAAGGTTACTGGTAACCCAAACCTAAGCAATGTAAAGGTAATTATGATAGGGGTTAGGAATCCTGCCGATAATCGCCTCCCAAAATCGGTAATCGTTTGGCTCAATGAGTTACGGTTAACCAATTTCAACGACCAAAGCGGATGGGCAACTAATGCTCGATTATCGGCAAAACTCGCCGATTTAGGCATGGTCACCCTGGCTGGTACCACCATTACACCTGGCTTTGGTTCAATTGAGAAAAAGGTTAACGAACGTAGCAAGGAAACCGTTTACCAGTACGACATCAGCTCCACCCTTGAGCTGGGTAAATTTTTTCCCACATCCATAAACCTAAGAATACCCGTGTTCATTGGTTTTGGCGAATCGATGGCTAATCCCCAGTACAATCCACTCGATCCTGATATCCTGCTTGCAGATGCTTTACGAAACTCGTCAGATAGGGAGAAGGATTCCATCAAGCGTATTGTTCAGGACTACACCCGCAGGCGTAGCATCAACTTTACAAATGTTAAAATTGATAAGATGGGGGCTAAACCTCGCCTCTGGGATCCGGCAAATTTTTCGGTAAGTTACGCTTACAGTGAGGTTTTTTCCAGCAATGTTCGAATCGACCATCGAATTCAAAAAAATATACGTGGTGCCTTTACCTATAACTATAACCGACAGCCCAAGTACATATCCCCATTTAGCAAGATCAAGTGGTTGAGGGGTAGCTATTTCAGCTTGATTCGCGATTTCAACTTTAACCTTTTTCCAACTCAACTCTCATTCCGTACCGATTTGAACAGGAATTACTTTGAGCAGCAGTTCCGTAACATTCAAAATCTTGATCAGGTTTTTTTGCCCACTTTCTCCAAGGATTTCATGTGGAACAGGAATTACTCCCTGAACTGGGATATAGCCCAATCGGTCAAGTTCGATTTTGTGGCTACAGCCACGGCCCGTATCGATGAACCCGAAGGCCTTGTGGATAAGTATAGGGACAGAGATAGGTATGAGCAGTGGAAGGACTCGGTATGGCAGAACATCCGGCGTGGCGGCCGTAACACCATGTATAACCATCAGTTTAACATAACCTACTCCTTACCCTTTAGTAAAATACCCTTTCTTAACTGGATTAGCGTAACCTCCCGCTATTCGGGGATATACCGTTGGCAGGCCGGCCCAATCATGGCCGATACTTCCCAATTCGATCCGGGCAATACCATCCAAAACTCTAACACCATTCAGCTTAATGGTCAGGTCAACATAAATACATTATTTAATAAGGTGGGCTACCTTAAACGAATTAATCAGGAGTTTGACCAGAGGGCCAGGGGTGTGGCACCCCAAACCCGTACGGTTAAGTACCAGGAGGAGAAGGTTAACCTTAGGGCCAATGCCACAAAAATTATTACCCACAAGCTCAAAACCGAAAAGGTAACCGTTAAGGTTTACGATTCAGACGGGAAACAGATCAAGGTAACCACTCAGGTACGTGACGATACAAAAGTTGCCATTAAATCCGATGCCAATTGTAGGAACTGTAAGGTAGAGGTTGAGGGAAAAGTTCCCGAAAAAATTAACCCGCTCAAGTTTGCCTTTGAAACCACCTTAAGGCTGATGATGAGCATTAAAAGCATAGGTCTATCATATACCGAAACCAATGGAACACTTCTACCTGGCTACAAGCCAGGAGTGAATTACCTTGGCACAGAGAACTTTAACGGAATGCTTGCACCTGGCTGGGAATTCATAGCCGGTTGGCAGGACCCCGATTTTGCGTGGAAAGCTGCCACAAATGGTTGGCTTACCCGTGATACTACATTTAATACGCCAGTAGTATTTACCCGCAACCAAAACCTTAACTTCCGTGCCACCCTGGAACCACTACCCGGATTTCGTTTCGATATCAGCGCAACCCGAACGTATAGTAAAAACAACAGCAAAATATTCAAATCCGATGGTTTAGGCTCGTACAGGGTACTTAGCCCATTAACAACTGGTAATTTTAGCATGAGTGTACTTACCATTGGAACAGCATTCGAGGGAAGTAGTGGGGCTAAAAGCTCAGGAGCTTTTGAAAGGATGAAGCAGAACCGTTTACAAATTGCCAATAGGTTTAGCAGTACAAGGATGGCCAATCCATCGCAGGGTTACGACCCCTCAGCTGTTGACCCCGAAACCGGATTTCCCGATGGGTATGGGCCACTCTCGCAAGATGTTCTAAGGGTTTCGTTTCTTGCAGCTTACACCAATACTTCGCCGGACAAGGTATCGCTTAGCGATTTCCCTTTAGTGCCAATGCCTAACTGGCAGCTATCGTACGACGGTTTGGCAAAAATGAAACCTTTTAAGCGCTGGTTTAAATCGATAACCCTAAACCATGGATACCGCTCAGTTTATACCATTGGTGCATTTACCAGCAACCTCACCTACATAACCGAGGACGATGGGTTTAGCTACGTTCGTAACATCAATAACGATTTTGTTCCCCAAAACGAAATAACCAATGTTGCCATAAACGAGCAGTTTACACCTTTAATTGGAATTGATTTGGGGTGGAATAATAACCTCACTAATCGAATCGAGTTTAAGAATAGTCGTTCCTTGGCAATGAGTTTTGCCAACAACCAGCTCACCGAAATTTATGGGACTGAGTTCATAATTGGTGCAGGCTATAGGTTTGAGGATTTACCCCTTATATTCCAAGCCGAAGACGGAGGCAGGAAATCAATTAAAAGCGATTTACGTTTAACTTTCGATTTTTCGCTACGTGATAACACTACCATTCTTCGTAAACTGGTAGAAGATTCTAACGATATCATTGCGGGTCAGCTTATCAGTACAATCAAAACGGCAGCTGACTATCGTATTAACGAGAATGTAACCATTCGCCTGTTCTTCGATCGCATCCTAAACAATCCTAAGGTTTCCAGAACTTTCAGAACCACTAATACCAGCTTTGGGTTCAGTGTCAGGTTTGAACTGGTTAATTAATTTGTTGAACGACTTGTATTCACGAAGTCCCGACCTGTACTGAGCGAAGTCGAAGTAAAGGTTTTCACGAAGGGCAAGATAGTTGCTTCGCTCCATTGAAGTTAGAATTTCAGTCCTCCTGACCCATGCTTGAGAATCAATATTTTA
>DFYV01000133.1:10999-34321 GCA_002383425.1 Bacteroidales bacterium UBA4073
CATTTATATAATGATGTATGTTCTAATCCATAACAAAAGTTCACTATGTTATATACTTGACTATCTATCTAACGGGGTCAATTAGGATTTGTTTAGTATTTAGAAATTAGATTTTAGTATTTTTTTGCCTGTTTATTAACTAATTATATGTAAACTTACGACATTTTATTTTGCTGTTAAGTCATGAGTTCTGAAATTATAAGAAGATATGACCTATTACTACATCACTGGAACAAGTTCGGGCATAGGATTAGCGCTTACCCAGCAGGTGCTGAACCTTGCCAATACATTTGTTATTGGCTACGCCCGCCGAAAGCATATTGACCATGAACGGTACAGGCATATTTATGTCGATTTTAGCCTCACAGGAGCAGCAAGGGAGGTTGATATACCACTATACCCCGATGCCCAGCAGGTTGTGCTCATAAATAACGCGGGTATGTTAGGCGATGTGAAGCCAATTGGTGAAATTGATAATGAACTGCTTGAAAAAACGTTTATGGTAAACACCGTAAGCCCGGCAATTCTGACAAACAGGTTTATTTCAATTTACCAACCAGTTGCTGAACTAATTACCGTTATAAACATAAGCTCAGGAGCAGCACGCCATGCGGTAGAATCGTGGGGTGCATACTGCGCATCCAAAGCAGCCATCGACATGTACTCACTGGTATTACATGCGGAGCAAAATTTCCTGGAAAATCCAAAGGTTAAAGTTATCTCATTAGCGCCTGGAGTTGTTGACACACCCATGCAGGATTTAATTCGCCAGGTTAATCCCAGGTACTTCCCCCAAGCTGAAAGATTTCACCAGTACAAGCAAAAGGATTTGCTCACTCCAGCTGAAAAGGTAGCAAAAAAAATCGTTGAGTTAGTAGGTAACCCGCCCAACGATCCAATAGTTGACTTAAGGATGCTTTAATTGCTGAGCTCCCTGATATACTTAATCATCGATTCAAAAATAAGACGGCCATCGGTATTGCCAAGCTCATCGTCCGAGGCACGTTCAGGATGAGGCATCATCCCAAAAATATTATGTCGTTCATTGCAAACCCCCGCAATGTTTTCGACCGAGCCATTAGGATTAGCGCTCTCCGAAACTATTCCAGCCTCATCGCAATAGCGGAACAGAATTTGTCCATTTATTCGCATTTGGGCAAGTGTTTCCTTATCGGCAAAGTAACGCCCTTCACCATGGGCAATAGGAATTTTCAGTGCCCTATCGCGTGGCAAGAACTTTGTAAGAGCAGTACTCTTGCTATCGGGTACAAGATATATGTTTTTACAGATAAACTTTTGGCTGGTGTTATGGAGCAATGCTCCTGGCAAAAGGCCACTCTCGCAAAGTATTTGAAACCCATTACAAATGCCAAAAACATATCCCCCGTTATTGGCAAAATCGATAACCCTGTTCATTATAGGTGAAAACTTTGCCAATGCGCCTGAGCGTAAGTAATCGCCATACGAAAATCCACCGGGTAGAATTATTACGTCAATATTTGAATTGAAATTTGTTTCCTTATGCCAAAGGGTTACTACCTCCTGCTCAAGAATCTCTCTTATTACGTAAACCGTATCCTGATCGCAGTTGGAACCAGGGAACACAATTACTCCAAACTTCATACCATTGCTATTTATGCGCCAAAGATAGCCAATAAATTATAAAATTGTCAAGCTTAGGTTTAAACCAAAAAAAAATTGACCTATCTTTGGTAAAACTTTTAAAAAATGTTCAAGAACTTACTACGACTTGGCGCTGTGGTAACAGTTTTTGCCATACTTTTTTTCATTATATTTCTGGTGTATAGCTCCATCACCTTTTACAATCCTGACAAGGAAACAGAACTCCAAAGTTCGATGAGTCCTGACACCGTTAAGGTTAATACTCCCTATAGCGTGCTAACATGGAACATTGGCTATGCAGGTTTAGGCGATAATATGGACTTTTTTTACGATGGGGGCAAACGTAGCCGCGACACCCAGAAAAGAACTCTGGAAAATCTTGATTCAATCAAAAAATACATCTCTCTGAACAAAACAGATTTTGGATTATTCCAGGAAGTAGATTTTGCATCACACCGGTCGTATTCCATTAATCAGGTGCAAGCAATAAGCCAAGTTGCTCACTCATTTACATTTTATGCCCCTAACTACAAGGTTTCATTTGTTCCGGTACCCCTTAGTAACCCCATGGGTCGTGTAAATTCTGGCATAATGACACTGAGCCGTTTTACCCCTTCAAGTTCTAAAAGAGTACAGCTCCCCGGCTTATCGCCCTGGCCCCAACGAATCTTCAATCTTAGGCGTTGCCTGCTGGTAAATCGATTTCCTGTTAGTAACGGTCGGGAACTTATTCTAATTAACACTCATAACTCGGCATTTGAGGCCGATAGCTTAAAAATAGCCGAGATGAACTTCATCAGAGAATACGTTTTAAACGAATATAGCAAGGGTAACTACGTGTTAATTGGTGGCGATTGGAATCAGCTACCCCCAAACTTCCCTCCCGATAAGTTTGGAAATGCTTACGAAACCAAGGCATTTAAACCACTTTCAATTGATAGCTCCTTTATGCCCTATGGTTGGCAGTGGGCTTTTGACCCTTCCATCCCAACCAACCGCTACCTCGATAGACCTTACAGCAAACAATGCAGAACGGTGATACTCGATTTCTTTCTTGTGTCGCCTAATATTCAATTACTTGAGGTAGCAACAACAGACCTTGAGTTTAGAAACTCCGACCATAATCCGGTAAAATTAACCTTTGTCCTCAAGGCAACCCCATAATATCAAAGGGTAACATTTTCTTACACCCAATTTAATGAACTTAATCAAAGTTAATAATATCTTTGCCATATAGATTTTGTTAGTAACTTATAAAAATCTATTTTTAGCCTGAACTTATTGTTGGGGTACCTACTTAATGAGATAATGCCAAGCCAGCATATGCAGGTAACAGACCAGGATTTGCAGTATTTTATAAATACTATCAAAAGTGTATCCAAGTATGATTTTTCTGAATATTCGGAGAAGTCGCTTAAACGACGTTTACAAAAAATTCTGGAAGATTACAACCTCGACATAATCTCACTTCTTACCACCCTTAGGCTTGATAGGGATTTTTTAGAGAAAGTAGTAAAGGAAATAACTGTCAATACCACTGAACTTTTTCGCGATCCTCCCGTTTGGCATTTACTGCGTTCGCGCATCTTACCCCGATTCAAGAATAACAAAACCATCAATATCTGGCATGCCGGCTGCTCCACGGGTCAGGAGGTTTACTCCATGTTGATTCTGCTGAATGAAATGGGAATGCTGGAAAAGGCAAAAATTTTTGCAACCGACATCAATTCTGATGTTTTAGATGTAGCCAAGCAAGGAGTGTACAAGTATCGTTTCAACCTGGGATATCTCGACAACTTTGACAAGGTAATTAAGGAAAACCCCCTCAACTTCGAAGAGTATAACGATGTACCCTACGAAAAGTATTTCGATATCGATAAGGTTAGGGATACCATCACCATAAAAAAAACCCTAACCGAACTCCCTATTTTCCGCAAGCACGACCTTGTGGTGGATGGGAACCTCTTTTTTGCTAAATTCGACTTAATACTATGCCGAAACGTTATCATATACTTTAACTACTCCCTCCAAAACAAAGTTTTTGAACTTTTCCATAACAATCTTTACTCCAAAGGTGTACTTTTGCTTGGTATGCATGAAACTATACTTGGCCCCTGGTCATCACGATTTGAACGATTAGGTCAGGCTTACATTAAAAAATAAATTGAACCATGAAAGCTTTAAATAACCTGAAACTTGCTCAAAGAATACAGCTTACCATAATTCCACTTATGGTGGTTCTTTTTGCTTTAGCAGGGTTAACCCTAAACTACTTTTCAAGTACAAGAACAATAAACAATTCCATTAAAGAAGCCCATGTATATATTGACCGCCTGATAGATATTGTAAACATAGTTGAGTTAAAAACAGGAAAAGGATTAACGTCAAGCGATATTTTTGAGCTAAAGCCATACTTTATAAAACCAGCATTTAACAAAACCGACTTCCCCTCATTAATCTCAAAAAATGGCGAATTTCTTATACATACAACGCGCCAGGGAGCAAGACTCCCAATAAAAGCGGTGCAGGAGCTTAAAAACCTAAAAGCAAACGAGGGGCACCTTACCTATCAGGACTTTACCGACAGCTTTACCGAAAACCGAATACTCGTGTACAAGTACTACAAGCCCTACAACGCCTATATTGCCATATCGGTTAGCCCAACTGAAATTCTTGAACAGGTTAAGGTTAATAGACAAGCTTTAATCATTATTGTTATCCTCTCCTCATTAATAACGGCTCTTATAGTCTCCCTTCTGCTAAAGCCCATTTCAAGGCAGCTCGCTCACCTATCGGTTCGGCTAAAGCAGCTTGCCCATGGAGAAATCCCAACCTATGTTAAGGTAACCGATAAAAGTGAACTCGGAAATCTTGCCAACTCGTTA
This sequence comes from Bacteroidales bacterium UBA4073, assembly GCA_002383425.1. GTDB lineage: Bacteria > Bacteroidota > Bacteroidia > Bacteroidales > Tenuifilaceae > Tenuifilum. The sequence goes on from DFYV01000133.1 coordinate 15,508, forward strand.
AATGGTTTAATCGACGGGCATAAGAGCACCACAGAATTTGCCCAGCAAATTGAACAAAACAAGCTCGATTTCGAATTCAAACCTCTTAGCAAAAACGACCAACTTGGAATGGCTCTTCTGCAAATGCGCGAGAGCTTAAAAAGAGCCCAGCACGAAGAGGCAAAACGAAAGGAAGAGGATAATATTCGTACATGGGTTAACGTTGGGCTTGCTAAGTTTGGCGATATCCTACGTCAAAATAACAATGATCTCAGCTTACTGGCCGATAGTGTTATTCAAAACATGGTTAACTACCTCAACGCCAATCAGGGTGGTATTTTTATGGTAAAAGATAATGAATCTGAAAAGTACCTCGAGCTGCTATCGGCCTTTGCATACAACCGAAAAAAATTCTTACAAAAAAACATTATGTTTGGCGAAGGACTTGTGGGCACCTGCGCCGTTGAAAAGCAAACCATATACCTTAAAGAAATTCCAAACGATTATATAGCTATTACCTCGGGGTTAGGAGAAGCAACCCCTACATCGCTGCTTATTGTACCCCTTAAACTTGAAGATGAAATTTTTGGCGTTATTGAAATAGCCTCGTTCAATGAGTTTGCACCGCACCAAATTGAGTTTGTTGAAAAGGTAAGCGAGAGCATTGCCTCTACCCTAAACTCCGTAAAAAATAATATAAGAACCCGTGAACTACTGGAGCAATCGCAGCAACAACGCGAGGAAATGACGGCTCAGGAAGAAGAAATGCGGCAAAACATGGAGGAGATGCAGGCTACTCAGGAAGAAATGCAGCGTAAGAATCTGGAACTTGAAATTATTACCTCTGCCATTAACCAGTCGCTGGTTTCGTGCTCACTTAACGAGGATGGATTTATTACTGATTCAAACATTGTATTCCAGGAACTGACGGGGTATGGCAAAGCAGAACTTGAAGGAAAACTACTCGAAAACCTGATTGTTGAGTCGCAACGACAGGAGTATAATAAGCTCTGGGAAACAGTACTTAACGGACAATCGGTAAACACCACCCTTCACCTAACGGGTAGTAACAACAACGAGCGTTTCCTCCTGGCAACCCTAACCCCTGGATTCGACCCCATGGGAACCCTCATTAAGATACTCCTTGTAGGGCACGACATCACTGAGGCCAGGAAACTTGAAATAATGACCCAGCAACAAGCCAGGGAAATTGAGAAGAACATCAAGCGAGTTAAGGAAGAGCAAGAAATATCGAGCCAACGGCAACAAGAAATGGAAACCCTCCTCAAAGCGCTTGACCAAAACTGCCTGATTACCATAATTGAACCCGATGGCCTTATAACCTACATCAACAATAAAAATGTTGAAGTTCTTGGCGATAGAAAAGAAGATATCGAAAACCGATACCTCCAAGACATTGACTTTACCGCTAAGAATAAACCAAAGGAATTTGAACGTTTCTGGAAAGCACTACACAAAGGCATAAAACAAACCCGGGAGTTTTCGCTGGAGGTAAAAGGGAAAACCCATTGGGTGCTGGAAAACTACACCCCAATCATGAGCGAACAAGGTGAACTTTACAAGATAATCAACATAGGCATTGATATCACCGAAAATAAAGAAAAAGAATTTGAACTCAACAAGGTTATTGAACAGCTAAAGCAGCAGCTTAAGAAATAAAGGAGTATGGCCATTCGATACGAAATAGGAATTGTTGACACACGAAACATAATCAAGACATTGCTTGATGACTTTGGTTACGATTTTCGTGATTATGCTCTTACATCGTTTAAGCGTAGATTGGAATACATCCTATCGCTTTATGCTCTTCGCGATGCCGATGGCCTTATAGCAAAACTTAAAGACAGTAAGGATTTTTTAGACCAATTCCTTTACGATATTACACCGGAAACCACCGAAATGTTTCGCGACCCATCGTTCTGGCGGGTTCTGAGAGATGAAATTATACCTGAACTGGTCAGGTCAGCCACATCAAAACCACGTATATGGATTGCCTCGTTCGATTCGGGCGAAGAGCTATACTCATTATCAATCCTGCTGAAAGAATTGAATTTACTCAATGAGGTAAATGTTTACTGCAATGTTCTTTCTGAACAAACCGTACAACGTATTACCTCCGGAAAGATCAACCCCAAAGACATGGAGGTTAACGATGCAAACTACCAGCGATTCAACGAAAAAGGGAAATACGCTTCGTACTACCAAACCGAAGGTAACAGCATAATGTTTGATGTCAGCCTCATAAAAGATGTGAACTTTATCAGGCAAAACACTTTAATTACCCTTGACCCTGGTGCACCAAAGCTCATCATTTTCCGTAACCAGGCAATATACTACAACCAGCTACTCAGCGAAAAAATATTCTCAAAACTGGCCAGTTGTATTGTTGCCGGGGGTTATTTGGCACTTGGAGTAAAAGAAACTTTGGAAAATACCAATGTTAGTAATAAATTTACTTTGTACAACGAGCCCGAAAGGATATATAAGCGAAAAAACAACTAGTTTTTATGTATAAAGCAGTTATCATAGGAGGATCGGCTGGCAGTTTTCAGGTAATAACCCGAATACTTCACGCTTTACCCCCAAACTACCCATTTCCGGTTCTTCTTTGCTTGCACAGGTTAAAGCATGTTCGAAGCGGATTTGTTGAAGCGCTTTCAATCAAATCGGGAATACCAATTATTGAACCCAACGACAAGGAGCAAATAAAACCCGGGAAAGCATACCTGGCCCCAGCCAACTACCACATGTTTGTGGAACTGGGCAATAAAATTGCCCTTTCCACCGAAGAGCCTGTAAACCACTCACGCCCCAGTATCGATCTTTCGTTCATTACTGCTGCTCAGGTTTACCGTGAAAAACTGGTTGGCATTATACTTTCCGGTGCTAACCGCGATGGGGCTTACGGCCTGAAAAAAATAAAAGATATGGGTGGTCTTGCAATTGTTCAAAACCCCGATGAATGTCAGGTTCGAACTATGACTGAGGCCTCACTCAAAATGACTCCCGTTGATTTTGTTTTTAATACTAACGAGATAATTAAATTTCTTCAAAACATCAAAGCATAAAGAACATGAAAACACTAAACCCATCGAACCGATTTGTCCCCACTATTGCCCTGCTGATACTGCTAACCGCTTCTATCATGGTTTTTAGCCAACTATACAACACCACCATGGAAACCGGTAAATCATTACCAGTATGGACTATTGTTTTAAGCATTTTACCATTCCTGCTGGGCTTTTGGCTCTACCTGTTTTCAGCAAGGCAACGAACCCACATCCAAAGCCTGCAAACCCAAATTGAATCGTTAAAAATGCAGGTTGAAAACTTCATGAAATCGCAAAAAAAAGAAACCTCACAGGAAATACGTAAAGAGGTTATTGACCATAAAATATTGCTGGAAAAAATTATTCCTTCCACCCCAACCGATGACCTTGTAAGCTACGGAGAGCACCTCCTTGCCAATATTGCAAAAAACGTTGAAATTGTTCAAGGATTGCTCTACCTCAAGGACATTCAAACCGAACTGTTCAAATTTAAAGCCGGTTACGCATTCTACTCCGAAACCACCCCCCCCGAATACCGTGAAGGTGAATCGCTTGCCGGGCAGGTTGCCAAGAATAAAAAACTTATAAACATTGATAGTATTCCAGAGGGCTACATTACCATTCTTTCGGGACTTGGAAAAGGAACACCTAAGCACTTGATCATTGCCCCAATCCTTTCGCCCGATAATAAAACAATTGGTATATTTGAGCTGGCATCGTTCAAACCATTCACCAGTGACCACGAAGAACTTTTTTCACAGCTTGGACGTAAACTTGGAGAGGTACTTAATGTCAATAAATAATAACCACATATCGGCATGATTTCATTCGGCATCATATCGACCACCGACAGCAAGCAAGTAATCCGGCAAAGGGTAACTCAAGCTTTTCTGCTTAGCCTTCTCTTCCCAATTCTTGCCTGGATTCTTGATATCGTTACCAGGGGCATTCCGTTCAGTATTTCAAGCATTATAAATCTGCACACCTTAAACCCTCTGCACTGGATAATCGATTCAGTTCCTTTTGTAATTGCTTACGTTACATGGCTTCAGCTAACCCGCCATTACCGTAAAATCCTGCTGCTGGAAAAAGAGCTTAAACAGCGCGACGAGGATATTGAAAAGAATGCACGTTTTGCCCAACGCATTGGTGAAGGCGATTATAATGCACCATTCCAGGTTGGAGGCGAAGACGACATCCTGGGGAAATCGCTGTTGATAATGCGCGACAACCTGTTAGCTAACCAGAAAAAAGAGGCAGAGCAAAACTGGATAACCAAGGGAAAAGATGAGATATCGCACATACTTCGACTCCATCACAACATCGACGAGCTATCGTACGACGTGCTGGTTAAGCTAATCAACTACATACAAACCATACAGGGTGCGGTTTACCTTTACGATGAAGAAAAACAAAAGCTGATAAACCTTGCCACTTACGCCTACAACCGCCGCAAGTACCTTAAGCAAGAGTTCCAGATTGGCGAAGGCCTAATCGGCGAGTGCGCATACGAGCGTGAATTTATTTACCGAACCGAAATTCCCGACGATTACGTTACCATTACCTCTGGCATATTAGGCGACCGTAAACCTAAAAGCCTACTGCTGGTACCCCTTATTACCAATGAGAAACTTGAAGGGGTTTTGGAGTTTGCCTCCCTCGACGATGAAATACCTGAACTCACCATCCGTTTTCTGAAAGATGTGGGTGAAATTATTGCGCGGACAATCTTCAACCTACGCATTAACCAGAAAACTGAAAAGCTTTTACAGGAAGCCCAGCAAATGGCTCAAGAACTTAAGGAAAACGAGGAGGAGCTCCGCCAGAATGCTGAGGAAATGAAGATTACCCAGGAAGAACTTGAAATATCGAACGCTAAGCTTGAGGCGAAAATCCAGGAAGTAGAGAATGCCCAGAAACGTTTACACTCGCTGCTCGAGAACGCTTCGGAAATCATTTCGATTTACAATAGCGAAAAGCAGCTCACCTACGTCAGCCCATCGGTAACCAAAATTCTGGGTTACACACCCCAGGAAATGATGAGTGGAAAAGATATTGACCGCCTAACCCGAAAAGGCGAAGCCTCATTCATGGAAATGTTTGAGCAACTCCTTGAAAATCCCCGAATTGCCATCACCATTGAGTACACCTTCATGAAAAAAGATGGCGAAAAGATTTTCCTTGAGGTTACCGGTCGAAACCTGCTCGATGACCCAGCCATTGAAGGTATAATCATTAACTCACGCGATATAACCGAGCGCAAACGGGCCGAGAAAGAGGAACGCATGCGTAGTAAAATGCAATCGCTCTCCGAGAACTCCCCCGATATCATCATGCGCCTCAATCCGGCAGGGCAATTCTTCTATGCCAACCCCATGGTAGAAACATATCTTGGGATCAATTACCAGGAACTTATAAACCAAACCATTACTGCTCTCGATGGCATACCTGTCCTGGCTAACTTTATTCGTGACGCCATTAAAATAATTAAGGTTGATAAGGAAAAGTACGAAGGTGAAATAACATTCACCACAAGCAGGGGCGAGACGGTTATGCACATTGTGGGTATTCCTGAGTTCAACGAGAACGAACTGGAAACCATACTATTTGTATCACACGATATAACTGAACAAAAGCAAGCCGAGAGAGTAATTCAGGAAAAAAACCGAAAGATTACCGAAAGTATCAACTACGCCCAACGAATTCAAACCTCCATACTGCCCAATAACAGGATTATAAGGCAATACCTACCCAAATCGTTCATATACTACCACCCACGGGATGTGGTTAGCGGCGATTTCCCGTGGTTTTTCATAAAGGATGACTTTATTCATATAGCGGCCGTCGATTGTACCGGACATGGTGTACCAGGAGCTTTGCTCTCGTTCATTGGTTACTTCACGTTGAACAACGTGGTTGACCACGACCCCACGTACACGGCCGGCCAAATCCTTGATCACCTGCACTATGGGGTACGCAAAACCCTCAAGCAGGATCGCCCCGATGCCGATGCCCGCGATGGTATGGATATTGCATTCTGCAAGATTAATCCGAAAAATAAGAAGTTGCAATACGCCGGAGCTCACCGCCCACTTTACCTTCTCCGCAACGGAGAACTTACAGAGTATAAGGGTGACCGAAAAGCAATTGGAGGCATTCCAAATCCCAAAAAGACCGAAGAGCCTTTTACCAACTACACCATTCAGTATAAACCGGGCGACAGGGTATTCTTCTTCTCCGATGGCATTGTTGACCAGATTGGTGGGCCAATAAAGAAAAAGTTTGGAACTCAGAACATACGGGACATCATTTTGAACCATCAGAACACACCAATTCATGAACTTAGCGATGTGTTTGCAAATGCCCTAACCGATTACCAGGGCAATAACAAACAGGTTGACGATATACTTTTAATTGGCATTGAATTTTAAAAATGTAATATATTTGTAACTCATATAACTCATCGGGCTATGGATAGAAAAAATATCAAAGGGTTTCTTGAGTTTGTTTACGACTTTTACAAGTCGATGAAAGCTCATGAAATAACGCTGGTTTACGAGGGTGAAATCACCCACCAAATAACCAAAGCCTTCACTTCGCTTACCGAATCCAATATGGCTAAGGATGAGGAGTCGAACAGCGTTCAAAAAAAGGTTTTCCATGTAATGGTTGAATGCCTTCAAAACATCAGCAAACATGCCGATAGTTTTGGTTCCGATGATTTTCTCTTTGCCGGACGCGGCATTTTCATGGTTAGTAAAGGCGACTCGGAATACCATGTTACCACTGGGAATGTGATTGAAAACTCAAAAATTGAGGAACTTACACAAATCCTTGACCACATAAATTCGCTCGATAAGGAAGGCCTAAAGCAGCTCTATAAAACTCAAATGCGCGAAGGACGCCTTTCCGAAAAGGGGGGGGCTGGCTTGGGTTTCATTGATATAGCCCGTAAAACTGGAAGGAAACTCGAATATCACTTTCTTCCTATTGATGAAGAAAACCATTTCTTTGTTTTAACATCAACCATTTCAAGAACAGAATAACAATACCGATATGGAAACCATAAAAATAATGGGCACCGATGATACCCCAACCGTCATTTTAGATGCTCAAAACGAAATATTCGAAATATCGGGCCGATCATTACCCGAGGATGTTACCGCATTCTACGATCCCATTCTGCAATGGCTCGAAGAATACTCNNNGACGTACTTGTTCGCTGGTACTACCCCGAAGACGATGAGGATATGCAGGAAGCAGGTGAAGAGTATGCCGACATTGTTGATGTGCCCTTTGAGCAAATTGGCTACACGCTTAGTTAATTTTTTCCCATTTTAGCCCCGGTGAATAATGAGTGAGGAGATACTTAAAGCGCTGATGCAACTCTTTGCAATTATTGCAAAGCAGGACGAAGGTGTTGAGCTCAAAGAGCGTGACTACGTGGTAAACTTTCTCACCCAACAACTCAACGATGAGGCTGTAAAGGAATATATCAACCTATTCGATAAACATGCAGGCCTGCTCGACAAGGAAGGAAATGACGAAAACGAAGAGGAAAAAGGGAAACCAAAACTTACATCAGTAAAAGATTCTGTACGCATTTTAGGTATTTGTAAAAAAATTAACAAGACACTTACCCAAAAACAAAAAATAGTTGTACTGGTTCGCCTTTATGAGCTGATTAATGCCGACCGCAAATTCACCGAACAACGTATGGCCATCATAAATACCGTGGCCGAAGTATTCAAACTTACCAAAGAAGAAATATCGGATATTGAAAATTTTGTAGTCAAAAACCTCCCCGAAGAGTTAGACATACCCAGCATTTTAACCATTCACGATAAACCGTTTACAGGCAAAAGCTGCAAGCACATTACCACCGAAGCCCTTGACGGGTACATATACATTCTTCAAATCAAAAGCGAAGATCTTTACTTCCTGAAATATACTGGTAATGAGGATATCTTCCTGAATGGGCTTCCCGTTCGTAACCGCCGGATATACCTTTTTGCCAGCGGTAGCTCCCTAAAGTTACCCAAAGGTAAACCCGTTTACTACACCGACGTGGTAGCCCATTTCCTTGCTGACTCTACCTCAATCCGAATATCGTACAAAGTAGAAAACGTTGGATTCCAGTTTAAAAGCGGCGATATTGGGCTTAGAAACATCACCTTCTCCGAAGGACACGGCAAGTTGGTGGGCATTATGGGGGTTAGTGGTGCAGGCAAAACCACACTTCTTAACGTACTTGCCGGTATCGAAAAACCAACTACCGGCCGCGTTTTAGTTAACGGCTACGACCTTCACAACGAGAAAGAAAAACTTGAAGGGGTAATTGGGGTTATTCCACAGGATGACTTGCTGATTGAGGAACTAACGGTTTTTGAAAACCTTTACTATAACGCTAAGCTCTGCTTTAAGGATAAAACCGAGGAGGAACTTGTTGCCCTTGTCGATAAAACCTTGACCAACCTTGGCCTTCTGGAGCGCAAAAACCTTAAGGTAGGAACCCCGTTTAACAAGATGATATCCGGTGGCCAACGCAAAAGGTTAAACATAGCACTTGAGCTAATCCGTGAACCCTCAATACTTTTTGTGGATGAGCCCACTTCCGGCCTTTCGTCGCGTGATTCGGAAAACGTTATGGATCTCCTTCGCGAGCTAACGCTCAAAGGGAAACTTATTTTTGTGGTTATTCACCAACCCTCATCGGACATTTATAAAATGTTCGATAACATGATCATTCTGGATACCGGCGGGTACATGATTTACTACGGCAACCCGGTTGAAGCTGTTATGTACTTTAAGCGCTTAGATATGCAAATTAACAGCAATGTTGGTGAATGCCCGGTTTGCGGAAATGTTAACCCCGAACTCATCTTCAACATCATTGAGGCGCGAGTAGTTGATGAGTTTGGAAGATACACCCCCATCCGAAAGGTTTCGCAGCAGAAGTGGGAAGAGCTATTCCATGAAAACATTAAGATTACCCCAATACCCGATGAAAAATCAGCTCCACCCAGAACCCTAAATATACCCTCGCGATTTAAACAGTTTCTGATTTACACCAAACGCGACTTTATGTCGAAAATCAGTAACACCCAGTACATTATCCTAAATCTCCTTGAAACCCCAATTCTGGCCTTTATCTTAGCATACGTAATTCGCTATATAGCCGATCCCAACTCAAATGTTTACATTTTTTACGAAAACGAGAACATTCCCATCTACCTGTTCATGGCGCTAATTGTAGCGCTATTTATAGGCCTAACAGTAAGTGCTGAGGAGATTTTCCGCGATCGAAAAATCCTTAAGCGCGAGGCATTCCTTAACTTAAGCCGATCGAGCTACCTATTCTCCAAAATTACCCTTCTGCTTTTACTCTCTGCTATTCAAACCGCCACCTTTGTCATAATTGCAAATAGCATATTGGGTATCAGGGGTATGTACTTCGACTACTGGCTTGTGCTTTTCACCACATCGGTTTGTGCAAACCTGCTTGGCTTGAATATCTCCGCCACATTCAATTCGGCAATTACCATTTACATCGTTATTCCATTACTAATGATTCCTATGATGGTCCTTTCGGGAGCCATGTTCAGCTTTGATAAGCTTAACCGTTCGGTGGGCAGCTTTAACAGAGTACCCCTAATAGCTGAATTCATGATTACCAAATGGGGCTACGAAGCTCTTGTTGTTCACCAGTTTAAGGATAATGATTTCCAAAAAACATTCTACAATATAGACAAGGTAATCAACAATGCCAACTATAAAATTACTTACTACATTGACGAGTTAGAAAAGCGCACCACCGACCTTGTTGACCTTTTGCCCCAAAAAAATGACCCTGAAATTCAGAAAAAAATAGCCGATAGACTTGCTGTTATTCGTAAGGCTATTATAAATGAGACATCGTTTGAGGCCCCTTCGGTCACTTTTGATAAGTTTGATAGGTTAAGCCTCAACACCATCGATGAACCAACCGTTTATGCCATATTTGACTACCTCGATAGGCTAAAAAACCATTATTCCGATATTTATAATACCCAATCGCAAAAACGAGAGCGAATGATTTCCTACCTTGTTAGCAATAACAGGGAACTCTACGAGGCTAAGCGTCGGGCATACCATAACGAAAGCCTTGACGACCTTGCAACTAAAACATTTGAAAAAAACAAAATTGTTCAGTACGGCGATGAGCTGGTTCAGCAGTACGATCCAGTTTACCGCGACCCCATACCACGGCATCTGCTCGATTTCCGTTCGCACTTCCTTGCCCCCCGTAAACATTTTCTTGGCATGTATTTTGACACTTTCTGGTTTAACATCGTTGTCAACTGGATCATGACCGTTCTACTTTACATAACCCTTTACTACGAATCGCTAAAAAAATTGCTCGATTTTTTTGGGAAAATTAAAATACCGGCTTTTAAAAAATAAAATTTTGTATCTTTACTTGTTAGAAACAAGATGCTAAAATGAGAAAATTGCATTTTATATATTTTCTATCGCTGCTTACTATTACTACACAGGTATTTACTGCTTGCAACTCCTGCAAAAAGCAAGGCGTTGACATAACTCAGGATTTATATGTTCCTGACTCAGTGATTGAAGTTGCGCCTCCACAGGTAAGCAAGGCGGTTACCGAGCAAATGATGCAAAATATTTCCTCTCCTGTTGAAACGGCAGCTCTTATTAAAGGGTTAAAAGTGCCCTTTAATAAAAGTTTTCTGGCCAACACCAAACAAGCCGAAAAGTTTAATACTAACTTTGAAAAAGCATTTGCCCTTGGCCTTTACGGCTGCGACCTGGGCTACCTCAATATGTATGAGAAAACCTCATTTGTAGTTGACTACATCTCAACTATTAAGCGTTTAGCCGATGATATTCAGGTAGGGCAATTTTTCGACTTCAATACCTTAAAACGACTTGCCACCAATAATGAAAACCTCGATTCACTCATTCTCATCTCACAGCAAAGTTTCAATAGAATTGATGCCTACTTAGCAGAGACTAATCGCTCAATGCTAAGCGCTGTAATTGTAGCAGGCGTTTGGGTTGAAGGGGCATACATTTCGAGCCGTGTGGCTCAAATAAACAACCACCCTAAAATGAGGGAAACCATTGGTGAACAAAAAACCATCCTTAACTACCTTATAGCACTACTGAAGGTTTACGAGAATGACCCAAGCATGGCAAACCTAATTGACAGACTGAACAAAATCAAAAAAATATACGATGAGGTTAAAATAACCTACGAAATTGGTGAGCCCGAAATGATTGAGGAAAACGGAGTATTAACATTCAAGCAAACCGACAAGCAAATAGTTGAAATGAATGATGAGCTTTACCAAGAGTTAATTGCAGGAATACAAGAGTTACGATTCGATTTACTAAAATTGTAAGATATTTTCAGCTATGAAAAAGATATTACTTTCGTTACTGGTGGCGTTGATTGGCATAACCCATTTTAATAAGGTAAAAGCCCAATCGGAAGAGGAACTGGTACAAATTTGTACAATGGTAGCAGGCGAAGCTGAATACCTTAAGGATTTCAGAATAAAGCTTGATGCTGGCGACCCACCGCCCGTTCAACGGTTTCCCGTTCTTCTTAAGAAGGATATCAAGTACCGCTTCACTGTTTGTAACTCCAAAGATTTTGAAGGAAAGGTGATATTACAGCTTTTTGACAATAACCGCCAACTTGCAACAACTTATATTGTGGCCACAGGAAAGGATTACCCTTACATTGACTGGGTATGTACTAAAACTGGTGCGTATCACCTGGTTTACTCCTTCAGGGATGGGAAGGCAGGACTGGCAGTTGGCTTACTATCGATGGTGGGAACAATGTAGATGGCGCAATGTTCAACCTGTGAAATACTACAATTTTATAAGGTGAAATCCAACGAATGCTTATATTTAACAGTTAATATGAATTATCCAAAGGCAAAATTATTTCACAGGGCAAGAAATGCAAAAATGGAACATAGTAGCGAGTAGATAGTGGCGAGAGTAGATAGTAGTTAGAAGCAAGGTTTTTTAATTGCTTTCAAATTAATATTTTTGACATACCATCTCCTCACTACTCGCTACCCACTACTCGATACCCACTACTCGATACTCGCTACTCGCTACTATATTCTCGCTACTATTACGGCCTCGCTACTAACTACTATATACTCACTACTGTTAAGGAGCGGTTTTTTATATTCAGTTTTTTTCCACCTCAAGCACTAGGGCCTTTACCCTATTCCAACGCTGAATATCCATTTTAGGACCAAGTACCTCTATTACATGTCCGGAAAGAATTGAGCCAATTTCACCGCATTTAATCAACGATAGCCCTTTTGATAACCCATAAAGAAACCCTGCTGCGTACAGGTCGCCTGCACCAGTTGTATCAATACTCGATGCATCAATCACTCCGATTTCAAAAACATTATCGCCTTGTTTGATCAACGAACCGTTAGCCCCAAGCTTAACAACGGCAATATCGGCTAAAACCGATAAATCCTTTAATGCCTCAATGGGATGTTTACCGGTAAAGGCTTTTGCCTCCTCCTCGTTGGCAAAAACGATATCAACATAACTCTCAATAATTTCACGAAGAAAGTCCTTGTTCTCCTCAACCACGTTATAGCTGGCAAGGTCTAAGGAAACGATGCATCCATTCTGCTTGGCCAGTTCAACGGCATGGCGTATAAGATTATGGTTCTGCACCAGGTAACCCTCTATGTGAAAATGAGAATAACCATGAAACAATGGTAAGGAAAGATCGTTTGCTCCCATCTCAATGGCAGCGCCAAGGTAAACGGCAAAGGTTCGTTCCGAATCGGGGGTAATGAAGGCGAGAGCCCTACCCGACTCAGAGTTTCCCCTAAGCATTACTGGAGTAATACCATTTTGAACCAAATCGCTTGCAAAAGCCTGCCCAAATGAATCGTCTCCCACCTTACCAATAAAAGCTGCACTAACGCCCAGATTTGCTAAACCGTGAATGGTATTGGCAGCACTACCTCCAGCAGCAAGTGTTCGGGGAAGCCCTTCGGTTTGAGCCAGGATGCTTTGCATGCGCTTTGCATCAACAAGCTGCATGCTTCCCTTTGGCAAATCTAATTCAAAGAGCTTAGCCTCATTTGGCAGCTGAACCAGTATATCGACTAAGGCATTCCCAAGACCAAGAAACTTTGCCATAACCCATCTTATTTATCGTGTAAATATAAAAATAAAAACCCCGATCACTATCGGGGTTGCTCCTCATCTAGGACTTGAACCTAGGACCCCCTGATTAACAGTCAGGTGCTCTAACCAACTGAGCTAATGAGGAGTGCTGGTTTTATTGCGGTGCAAATGTAATACATTTTGAGAATATGAACCAAATTTTTCAAAAATTTTTTACCTCATTGGTGGTTACAACTAATTAACAACATTCCGAGGATTCTGCGAAATCCACCCCCGAATGTTATCAAGCACAATATCAACCCGTTTCTCAATTGCTTCGGTTGTTGCAAAGGCAATATGAGGAAGTAATATGGTATTGGGTGCTTTAAGTATAGGATGGTCAACTTCAATGGGTGGTTCATGCTCATACACATCGATAGCTGCCCCTGCTATTTGCCCTTGCTGGAGCGCAGTACTCAAAGCCAAACTATCGACAATGGTGCCACGGGCTGTGTTAATTAATATGGCTGTTGGTTTCATTTGGCCTACTAACGATTTGTTAACCATCCCAACCGTTTGAGGAGTGGCTGGAATATGAAGCGATAAAATATCGGAGGTACTGAAAAGCTCTTCGAGACTTACAAATAAAACATTGGACGTTGGTTTTGGCGTTCGGGTATGAACCACAACATTACAGCCGTAAGCTATAGCTAACTGGGCAACCCGTTGGCCAATTGCCCCGAACCCAAGAATTCCGAATGTTTTTCCAAAAAGTTCACCACCCAGAAATCCATTCCTTGAACCACCATTCCGGGTAACAGAATCCATGGCAACAATGTTTCGCAGTAAAGCCACTGCAAGAGTCAGTGTTAGCTCTGCCACGGCAGCAGTACTATACCCCGCAGCATTGCAAACGGTTATTGAATGTTCCTTGCAGTAATCCAGTGGCACATGATCCACCCCTGTGAATGCCACTGAAATCATTTTAAGTAAAGGACACGACCTCAATGTTGTTGCCGCTAACGGATAATTCGATATAACAATGACCTCTGCTCCTTGAATGCGCTGCTGCAAATCGGATTGCGAAGCAGGAATTGTGTCGTAAAACTCAACATCAAATCCACTTTTAGCCATTTCTGCTTTAAAAGCTTCGGCTTTCAGCTTATTGAGCCCAATGGGCTCGGCAAAAACCATTTTCCTATTCATTGCCTAACTATTCAAATCAAATTAATAACCAGTAGTACGACCGTTGATACACAACATGGTTTATACCATTTCCATAATGAATCATGAATTCATAATAAAGCGCCAGGGCACTTTCGACCAGTAGTGACCTGCATAATCGATGCCTATACGGGGTTTGGTAACAAAGCTCGGTTTTAATCCACTTTCCTCAATCCAAATACGGTTTGAAGTTGATAAATCCTCGCCGTAAAAAGTTTTGTCTATGGCAAGTAAACGGGTTAGCTTACCGGGACCATTGGCGCCAGTTACACCCCTTACGAGTACAGCTTGAGGGTCGTTTTCGACCGATGTAACCACATTAAACATCCAGTACATACCGTAAATCAGGTAAACGTAAACCATACCACCATGCGAAAACATAACCCGGTTTCTTTGTGTCAAACCCTTGCTGGCATGACAGCCCAAATCGTCGGTTCCTCGGTATGCTTCCACTTCAGTTATGGTAACCCGAATTTCGTTACCCTTTTCGAACATTCGCACCAACGTTTTACCAAGCAGTGCTGGTGCTACATCCAAAACATCGCGCTGATAAAAATGGCTATCTAACCTCATGTACACTTCCCAAAGTAGCTTTGAAATTGCATCCAAAAATAAACAATGCGCTGAATACAGCCACAAACGAAATTCCAATGTGGGTTAGCATGGTATCCTCAAAAAGCATCGATACCATTACTATCACCCAAAAATATTTAACCGGGAAAGCATGAAAGCTTTCAGAGCTGAAGAATGGAAGCGTAAACGAAAGAATAAATATGATTAACCCAAAAATCCCAGCCGAAGCCCAAACTGTTAAGTATTGATTATGCGGTAAAAATCTATATGCTTGGGGTAAATCAATTTTGCGAATGTCATAAAACTGATTCATAGCCGCAGGTAAATCGCCATAACCAACCCCAAACAAGGGATTTGTTTTTATTACATGCCAGGCTGCACTGGCATAGAGTATTCTACGAAGAACGGAACCCCCGGTAAGTGTACCCGTTCGATGGAAATTATGGATTTCATAAAAGAACTCATAAAATCGGCTATCGAAACCCGTAACCCTTTTTTTGAATAATGTATTGGTGAAACCACTCTCGACCAATGCAATATCTACCGAATCGAGCATACTTAAGCCAGCTGAATCCTTAGTTAGTCCTGCCGATGTTAGATATCTTATTAAAGTGCTTCTCAAAGGTTGATTCTTTTTATCAGGACCCTCGTAGGGAAGGGAACTTCGTTTTGGCCATTCCTTCCGGAGCTCCTCATCACAGATGTTAATGTTTACCAGATATCCATTTTCAATTTCAGTCGAAAGCGTATCGTTTAGGTAATGATTGCCATTAAGGGTGAATTGTTTGGGTTTATTATCGGATGTAAGCCTCATGGCATACATGCTATCGTACTTATGAACAACATACGAAAGGGGAATGAAAAATAATACAGCCAAACCAGTAATGGCAACAAACCGATAAACTGTCCCAAGCTTGGATAAATACCTGAAGGCAACAAACACCATTAGAATGGTCAGCATGAGTATGCCTGTAAACGAGTTCAGGATGATCAGGAAGAAGATAAACCACACCATCAAAAACACTAAAAGCAATCGATTTGTAAACTTTACCTCTTTATGCCTGGTTGAATAATCAAATAGTATTGCAATGGCAAGATTTACCATTAAAGCAAGCCTGATATGCGATATAAATGGTGATACTTTTCTGGCATCGGGAAGTTCAAGGGTGAAGTAGCTAAACGCTCCAATAAAAGTTACCACTAAGGTGGATAAGATGAAAAGGGAGAGTATCAGCTTAAATTCTTTTGCGTTTAGTTCCTCGGCTGAGGCTACAATAGGCGGAATGAGTAACACAGGTAGCCAGAGGCGCATGATCTCAAACCCCATACTATGGTTTTGCGAAAGCAACCCGCTAATCAGTATTGGAAAATACATGGCCACAAAAACCCAAACGTATGGTTTTTGCTTTAAACGTTGAAATTTCTGCTTCCATTCGCCACTTAATAAAAAGTTTATGGCCATTGTTATAAATCCGACACTTACTCCAACAGTTGAAGCGGGTAAACCACACATCACCAGGGCAATACCTATAAGATATACTTTCCGATGAAAGATATTTCCAAACATTAACCCATCAAATTTTTACAAATATAGTCAAACCTAATTGTTCAGCTGTAGAGACGTAGCATGCTACGAATCTACAGCTTCGTGAATACATGTTGCATTTCTATTTCCCAAAAAAAAAGGTATCCAACCAATTCGCCATATATGAACAAAACAAAAGCCATTTCAATTAGGTTTTGCAGTTTAGAATGAATAAATTCGCAATACCGTAGGAGTAACAACATGGAAAAAGAAAAAAGGGGCGAGAAAAGCGCACTAGTTGTAAACCCTGGCATTGAGCAGCCTCCCATGGTGAATGAGGAAGCCATTAAGCGTTTCAAGGCAAAGAAACGCAAACTTCTCAGTGTTGAAGAGTACATGGAGGGCATTCGGAGCGGAAGCATACCCATACTTAGCCAGGCTATAACCCTAATTGAAAGTTCATTGCCACAGCATCAGGGTCTGGCAAGGGAACTTGTTGAAGAATGCCTGCCCCTATCGGGACGTTCGGTAAGGGTTGGTATCACAGGAGTGCCAGGCGTAGGAAAAAGCACCTTCATTGAGGCTTTGGGTGGTACCATTACCAGTCAGGGCCATAAACTGGCAGTTTTAGCCGTTGATCCCAGTAGTGAGCGGAGCAAGGGAAGCATACTTGGCGATAAAACCCGCATGGAAACGCTAAGCGCAAACCCCAAAGCGTTTATCAGGCCTTCGCCTTCGGCGGGCTCACTTGGAGGCGTTGCACGTAAAACCCGTGAAACCATTATTCTTTGCGAGGCTGCCGGATTCGATACAATCTTCATTGAAACAGTTGGGGTTGGGCAAAGTGAGGTGGCAGTTCATTCCATGGTCGATTTCTTCCTGCTGCTCATGCTTGCCGGCGCGGGCGATGAACTTCAAGGGATTAAACGGGGCATAATGGAAATGGCCGATATGATAGCAATTACCAAAGCCGACGGGAACAATACCGAAAAAGCAAAGCTGGCCCAAGCCGAATACCAAAATGCCCTCCATCTTTTTCCGGCAACCGAGTCGGGATGGACACCTAAAGCGGTTACCTGCTCATCAGCTTATAAAACCGGAATTAACGAGATATGGAATTCCATTAATGACTACATAGCCTTTACCCGAGCAAACGGTTACTTCAGCCATAGACGTAGCCAACAGGCTAAATACTGGATGTATGAAACCATTAACGAAGAACTTAGAAACCTCTTTTACCAAAGCACGCAGGTAAATAACATGATTAAATGGATTGAACACCAGGTAACACATAACAAGCTAAGCTCATTCGCCGCTGCCCAAAAGTTACTTGATACATATTTCTCCCAAGAGGCCAACAGTTAGGTTAACATGAAGTTTGAAGAAATTAAAAGGCATCTGAATAAATGCTGCGTAGGCATTGCCGGAGCAGGAGGGCTTGGCAGCAATATTGCCATGCACCTTACACGTGTAGGCATCGGAAAGTTAATTATTTCCGATTTCGATGTAGTACATGAGAGTAACCTGAACAGGCAGTTCTATTTCAGGAATCAGCTGGGCTTAAAAAAGGTAGTAGCATTGAAGGTTAACCTGCTGGCTATTAATCCCGATATAGATGTTGAAATTCACGATACCCAACTTAACGCCCAAAGTATAAAAACCCTTTTTTCTGAGGTTGATGTTATGGTTGAGGCCTTCGACAGGGCTGAAATGAAGGAGCTGATAGCCGAACTGTTTCAAACCGAATTCCCCAACACCCCATTGGTAATGGGCAATGGAATGGCCGGATGGGGTAAATCGAACGATATGCGTGTGCAGCAATTTGGCAACCTTTACCTTTGCGGTGACGGAATCACAGAAGTTACCGAAGAATTCCCGCCACTATCGCCCCGTGTGGGCATTTGTGCTTCCATGCAGGCCAACGAGGTTTTGGGAATACTTCTTAACCCTAATATATAAATGAGTCCAGTATAAAAATCCAAATTTCATCCGAAAATAATTTATTAAGTTGGTACTACCCTTATTTTAGTGGTTAAATATAGTTATAAATGTGGTTTAAATGTAGTTAAAATGTAGTTAAAATATGGTTAAAANNAAATGTTGCTTTTTCTAAATATTTTCAACTTCCTAAATACAACATATTAACTACATATGAACTATGTTAAACTACATATAAACAATTGTAAATTATCATTAAATTCGTGGTAGAACCATCTTTTTAACCGCAAAGGTCGCAAAAGGAGTCGCAAAGGTCGCAGAGTTTTTTGTTTGCGCC
>DFYV01000154.1:0-15155 GCA_002383425.1 Bacteroidales bacterium UBA4073
ACATTTATAAATTAGAAGGAACAAAATATTATATAGAAACAAGATATTGTTATGAATACGCGACCTACGATGATGCTATTCTTAAAGTAGAAAGTAATTATGGCTACCAAAAAGGGACAGTATATTTCGATTAACAGAAAGAACTACCTACAATATTTTGTATTAGTAATGGCAGGGAAAGTGTTAAATATCAAGGTTTGTAGCCCGCTCAAACTGCGTGACGATTTGACAGGAAATTACCACGCAATCTGCCACTACTTATACAATTTACCGTTAGCAGCAACTATAAGGAACGAGAGTGAAATGAGAAATTATCATAAAAATTAACCAAGTCACAAAAAATTATTTTTTCGACTATTTATAATAAAAATCAATGGGAAAAAATCAATATACACCTTTAGACAACTTACCGGACGAGAATGATTTGAAAAAAATGATTTCAAATTTTGAATATAAGAGAATTAACACAAATGAACTTCCAAGTCCAATTGACGAAAATGGGTTGGTAAAGAAATGTAATAGTTTCATACTGGCAGCATCTGGAAGTACAAGTGGAATGCTTTATTCATTTGTAGGCATACGACCAGACAAAGGAAATGTAGCAGACGAACATCCTTTTGTTTTTTACTATGACTACATTGACACAACAAAAAATTTTGGTGGAATTATCCATCATGGTGATTGGAAGGACAGAACTACACCATTAGACAGCACACAAATAGCGGCAATGAGTGCAAGTGGTTTAACTGCAAGTTTTACCTACAAAACCATTCCAACTACTGGTTCAGGTTCGCTTGACGACTTAAGACAAAATGGAATGTTAGAAGGACTTTCTGACCAATTTGAAATCCTCTTTAAAAAAGGGCATAATGATAAATAATAAATCAAAAAATGGAAACAAAATTTTACATAGATAATTACTCTCTTACACTTGGGCAACCTTATGTAATAATTTCAGCAACAGAAAGCACTACAGATTTTACCGCTGAGAAAATAATAATTTTTGAAGGTTTCAATGGACAACAAACTGTTTTAGCAAATCGAGTTAAATATCCGAAAATTTCAGACCGTTCATTAGAAGATTTTATTTCTTCGGAAGTTCAGGTTTGTAAAGATGACATTTTTTATAAAATTCTATTTACTAAGTACAAAAAGGAACTTGAACAACGAAACTACAATGTAAATATTGAACTAAGGGAGACAAACACAAATATCATTAGTTTGTTGAGAGACAAATTTCCTACAATTTTAACAAACATAAAAAACAATACAATGAATGATAAACTCAAGGCACTTATTAAACTTTATTAGTATATTGTAATTGAAAGAAACGACTTTGATATAAACAAATAGCAGCTGCTAACGCGCAATAAAAAACTTAGGGGCAGAAAGTGCTAAATTTAAATAACATAACATTTAATAAACTTTCGTATAACTTGACAGGGCAGTGCTCCGAAATCGGCAACTGACCAAACCACCAAAGATTACCATCAAGCATAAAAAAACGATACGAAAACAAGAAAACTAATGTTTTAATCGAGTAAAGTAAACCATTTTGACTGGTAAGCGTTAACATAGAAATGATACAACAAACGGTAAGTAAGCAAACACCACATAGTATGAAAATTTACATCAAAAATATGGTTTGTAATCGCTGCATAATGGTAGTGAAAAACGAGCTGGAAAGAATTGGTTTCCCACCAACGAGTTTGACTCTGGGTGAAGTAGAACTTGACCGCGAAATCAATGATGATGATAAAACAACCATCAATAACCATTTACAGCCTTTCGGATTTGAATTGATTGACGACAGAAAAAGTCGCCTGATTGTGCAAATCAAATCTTTGATTATTGAACTGGTGCATCATCATAACAGCGAACTTACAACCAACCTTTCTGACTTCTTGAGCAACAAGCTGCATCACGATTACACATATTTATCTAATCTATTTTCCGAGGTTGAAGGCACTACTATCGAAAAATATTACATTGCCCAAAAGATTGAAAAAGTTAAGGAGCTTTTAGTTTATGACGAGCTAACATTGAGTGAAATTGCCTTTCAGCTCAACTATTCAAGCGTAGCCCATTTAAGCAACCAGTTCAAGAAAGTAACCGGGCTTACCCCAAGCCATTTCAAGAATATCAAAACTAACAAGCGGAAACCATTGGACGAAGTGTAAATGATGTAATTCATTTCAAAAATAGTGTAACAACCTCTTCTTAATCTGTTGCCACCTTTGCATGGTAATTTAAACCAAAAAGGTATGGCAACGAATAATAGTGAAATCCTAATTCCACTCGAAGGAGTTGAAAGCGAGCATTGTGCCTTAATTGTGGACAAAGGCATTGCACAGCTCAAAGGAGTTGTATCGCATCGGGTAGAATTCAATAACAGTCGTGCTGTCATTCAAACTTCCAGCCAGGCAACGGTATCAGAAGTCGTAAAGACCATTCGCGATTTAGGCTATGACGTTACCACGGTAAAAAAATCATTTCCTGTATTGCACATGACCTGTGCTTCGTGTGCTGTGAGCGTTGAAAGTATGCTTAAATCGCAACCAGGTGTGGTTGATGCAAGTGTGAATTATGCAAATGCCACCGTGTCCATAGAGTTTATTCCTGAAGTAGTTCAAACCGAAAGCTTGCGGCAGGTTGTTCAAAGTATTGGTTACGATATACTAATAGATGAAACTGCATCCAGTGATGAAACGGTAGAAAATATTCAGAGGGAAAAAATCGACAAGCTCAAAAAGAAGACCTATTGGGCTTTGGCTCTGTCGGTTCCTGTGGTTGTTATAGGTATGTTCTTTATGAATATGCCTTATGCCAACGTAATGATGTGGGCATTCAGCACGCCTGTTGTTTTATGGTTGGGTCGCGATTTTTTCATCAACGCCTGGAAGCAAGCCAAACATCGTTCTACCAATATGGACACCCTGGTGGCATTAAGCACAGGGGTGGCCTATACTTTCAGCGTATTCAACACCTTATTCCCTCAATTCTGGCACGAAAGAGGTTTACATGCCCACGTTTACTTTGAAGCGGCTTCGGTAATCATAGCATTTATTTTACTGGGGAAATTACTGGAAGAAAAAGCTAAGGGCAACACTTCATCAGCCATAAAAAAACTGATGGGCTTGCAGCCGAAAACCGTTACCATCGTTCACGAAGATGGTCAGCAACTACAAATCCCCATTGAACAAGTAGCAATCGGAAACACCATCGTGGTAAAACCCGGCGAAAAAATAGCTGTGGACGGAATTGTGGTGAATGGAAATTCTTATGTTGATGAAAGCATGTTGACCGGTGAG
Organism: Bacteroidales bacterium UBA4073; assembly: GCA_002383425.1. Taxonomy (GTDB): domain Bacteria; phylum Bacteroidota; class Bacteroidia; order Bacteroidales; family Tenuifilaceae; genus Tenuifilum. The sequence goes on from DFYV01000154.1 coordinate 3,312, forward strand.
CCTTTTCCCGTTTTGAAGAACAAAAATGACAAAGTGTTTGCCGGAACGATTAACCAAAAAGGCAGCTTCCAATTTAGAGCCGAAAAGGTAGGCAGTGAAACAATGCTGGCTCAAATAATCAAGATGGTTAAAGATGCTCAAGGCAGCAAAGCCCCTGTTCAAAAACTGGTGGATAAAATCGCTGGCATTTTTGTTCCAACTGTAATTGCAACTGCCATAGCTGCATTCATTGTCTGGAATGTATTTGGCGGAGAGAACGCTTTTACACAAGGTTTACTGGCAATGATTACCGTTTTGGTAATTGCCTGCCCTTGTGCGCTTGGTTTGGCAACACCAACAGCAATAATGGTGGGTGTAGGTAAGGGAGCTGAAAAAGGAATCTTAATTAAAGATGCTGTAAGTCTGGAGTTAGCCAAAAAAGTCAATGCTGTGATACTCGATAAAACAGGAACCATTACCGAAGGAAAACCTGCTGTAACAAATGACTTTTGGGCTGATGAAAACCCTATACTAAAACAAATCCTTTATAGTATTGAAAATCAATCTGAACATCCTTTAGCAGAAGCGGTAGTTACCCACCTGAAGAAACAAAGCCCTATCACAATATCAAACTTTGAAAGTATTACGGGTAAAGGAGCTAAAGCAGATGCAAATAGTAAAACATTTTTTACTGGGAACAGAAGGCTCATAGAAGAAAACAAAATCTCAATTGATAAGCTAATTTCAGAGAAAGCCAATCAGTGGGGTAACGAAGCGAAAACAGTAATTTGGTTTGCAAATGCTGAAAGGGTACTGGCGGTCCTGGCCATAGCCGATCAAATCAAAAGCACCTCACAAAAAGCCATTCAGGAGCTGAAGCAATCGGGCATAGAGGTGTATATGCTCACAGGTGACAATGAAACAACTGCTAAAGCAGTTTCTGAAAAAGTTGGAATCAGATATTTTAAGGCAGAAGCATTGCCCGAACAAAAAGCCTCTTTTGTAAAAGAACTACAGGCAGAAGGCAAGGTTGTGGCGATGGTTGGCGATGGTATCAACGACAGCGCTGCATTGGCGCAATCAGATGTGAGCATTGCAATGGGTAAAGGAAGTGGTGATATTGCCATGGATGTGGCAAAAATGACAATCATTTCATCAGACCTTGCCAAAATTCCTGAAGCTATACGACTATCAAAATTAACGGTCAACACAATTAAACAGAATTTGTTCTGGGCTTTTATTTACAACTTAATTGGAATTCCAATTGCTGCTGGAATACTTTACCCTATCAACGGATTCTTACTTAACCCAGTGTTGGCTGGTGCCGCTATGGCATTGAGCAGCGTAAGTGTGGTGAGCAACAGCTTAAGGTTGAAATACAAAAAATAGCAACCTGTAAATCTTGCAAATCAAATCAAAAATGATGTAACAAAACAAAGCGAAATGCTGGCAAACTTTGTAACATCAATGTTTCACTTTAAATCTTAAAATAATGGACACGTCAGCTAAAACTTTCAAATTCAAAACCAACATCAACTGCAGTGGATGTGTGGCAAAAGTTACCCCATTTCTCAACGAAGCACATGGCATTTCCCATTGGGAGGTGGACATAACAGACAAAAACAAGGTTCTTTCCGTGCATTCCGATGGAATTACCGAAGAAGAAGTGATTGAGAAAGTGCAAAAAGCAGGGTTTAAAATTGAATTGTTTAACCAGTAAAAAAGCATCAAATGAAAACGTTAAAAACATTACTGCTCATTGTCAGCCTGTTTGTTAGCCAGCTGGTTCTGGCACAAAACAAGGAAATAGACAATCTTACCACTGCCTATTTTGGCATTAAAGATGCTCTTGTTGCAGATGATGCAAAAACTGCAGGCAGTCAGTCAGAATTGTTTCTGAAATCAATAGATGCCGTTTCAAAAAGCAATTTAAGTGCTTCGCAGCTGAAAGTTTGGCAGGAGCAAAAGGACAAATTGATTGCCACTAATGAAGCTATTTCAAAAACTACTGATATTGCCAAACAAAGAGAAGAATTAAATGAACTATCAAATTCACTTTTTGCTACACTCAAAGCCTTTAATGTAAATGAAAATACTGTGTATTATCAGTACTGTCCAATGAAAAAGGCGTATTGGTTAAGTAGTGAAAAGGAAATTAAAAACCCCTATTACGGAGATAAAATGCTGACCTGTGGCAGCGTAAAGGACTCTCTGAAATAGTATGAGGTTCATTGCAATAAGTACCTTAATTTTTCTTTCTGCCGTTTCGCTTTACGGTCAAAAAATGGTTCGTTATGATTTAACCATAACAGACACTGTAGTCAGCTATACCGGTAAGAGTAAAAAGGCTATTGCTGTTAATGGTCAAATACCAATGCCAACCTTGTACTTTACCGAAGGCGATACGGCAGAAGTTTATGTTCATAATAAATTACATCACGAAACATCTATCCATTGGCACGGTTTACTCTTGCCGAACGAGCAAGACGGGGTTCCCTACCTAACAACTGCACCCATCAAACCTCATTCTACCCATAAATTCAGGTTTATTCTCCGGCAGAATGGCACTTACTGGTATCATTCCCATACCATGTTGCAGGAACAAATAGGAATATACGGGGCTATTGTCATTCATAAACCTGACAGCCAACCCAAACACGAAGAAGTTTTGTTGTTAAGCGATTGGTCAAACGAAAACCCACACCAGATTGAACGTTCATTGCATTATGCCACCGACTGGTATATGATAAAGAAAAATGCCAGCCAGAGCTATGCAGAAGCCATAAAAGCCAAGAGGCTGAAAACCAAATTGGAAAATGAATGGAAACGTATGCACGCCATGGATGTGAGCGATGTTTACTACGAACGATTCTTAGTAAATGGTGAAACTACCCAAAGCAAACCAAAGTACCGCGCAGGAGATACAATCAGGCTAAGAGTAATAAATGGTAGTGCCAGCACCTACTTCTGGCTGAATTATGCAGGTGGTAAAATCAGAGTGATTGCTTCTGACGGTATCGATGTGAAACCTGTTGATGTTGACAGGTTAATTGTAGGTGTTTCAGAGATTTATGATATGGAAGTAACTATTCCTGAAAACGGCAGGTCCTATGAATTCTCGGCAACATCAGAGGACCGTATTGGTTCAGCCTCTATATGGTTGGGCCAAGGAGAAAAAGTTGCTTTGGAGCCTATGCCATTGCTCGATTACTTTGAAGGAATGCAGATGATGAACGATATGATGACACTTGGCGGCAATATGAAAGATATGGGCATGAATATGGCCCTACAGAAAATGGATATGAATGCAGTGATGTATAAAGAATCCAGTAACAAATTGACTACCTTAAATTACAACATGTTGCAATCGCCTACTAAAACCACGCTACCCGATGTGCCATTCAGAGAATTGCATTTTGAATTGACGGGCAATATGAATAGGTATGTTTGGACGGTAAATAACAAAACCATTTCAGAAAGCGATATTATAAAAATTAAAGCAGGGGAAAACATCCGTATCATCATCATCAATAACTCGATGATGCGACACCCGATGCACTTACACGGCCATTTTTTTAGGGTGGTCAACCAGTATGGCGACTACTCACCCTTAAAGAATGTGTTGGACATTATGCCAATGGAAACAGATACCATTGAATTTCACGCTTCTGAAGAATATGGTAATTGGTATTTTCATTGTCATATTTTATACCATATGATGGCTGGTATGGGCAGGATTTTCACGTATGAAAACTCACCACCTAATCCACAAATAATGAATCCCAAAAAGGCATTGCAAAAAGTGTATGCTGACGATAGAAGGTTTTATTTTGGTGCTGAAATAGGTCTGGAACACAATGGCAGCGACGGAGAAATCAGCCTGATGAATACCCGCTGGAAATTCAGTACGGAATGGCGACTTGGATTGAACGCAAAATCAGGGTACGAAACCGAAAGCCATTTGGGAAGGTTTTTGGACAAAAATCAATTCCTTTATGCATACACAGGTTGGGATTGGAGATACAGAGAAGGATATCGGGACGAGAAAAATATTTTTGGGCAACCAGGTACAAAAAACGACAGGGGTGTGGCACATTTTGGTATCCAATACACCTTGCCCTGGTTCATTGTGGCTGATGTTTCCATTGACCATACAGGTTACTTTCGGCTACAGTTCAAACGCGACGACATTGCCATAACCAAACGATTAAGACTTTGGGGTATGTGGAATGCCGACCTTGAATATGCTGCAGGAGCCAGATACATTATGACAAAATATATTTCAGCTTCAACACATTACGATAGCGATATGGGATTTGGTTTAGGGTTGACTGTTACCTATTAGCCATCGAACAGGTGGCAACAGCATTTGCAATTCGTATAACCATCTTACTAATCAAAGATTGAAAAAGAGATTCCACCTTCCATATTCCTAACAAAAAAATTTGCTTTGTGAAAGAATTTTGATTAATTTTGTTACTTAAAGTCAACATTGAAATGGTCGATAAAAGAATACTTAACCAACTTATGCAAAATCACGACATAATAAGTCTTGAGCAGAATTTGGTGTATTCCTACCTGACTAATAATAAACTAAACTTTGACAATAATCCAATCCTAAAAGACTACTTTAAAGGCTTTCAACAAAATCATCAACTTTACCTTGACTTTTCTTTGCATGACATTTCAAACTTAAAAGAACTTGAAAAATATTTGGAGTTAATCATTCCTATTGAAGATAGAAAATTTAACGGCGCATTTTTTACTCCTGACTACATTATTGATTTTATAATAAACGAAATACAACCTAAAGAAAATGACACTAACCTTGACCCGAGTTGCGGTTGTGGTGCTTTTTTAGTTGGTATGACAGATTATTACAAAAGAACTTTTAATAAACCAATCAAAAAGATAATCAAGGAAAATATTTTTGGCTCTGACATATTGGAATACAATATTCGGAGAGCTAAGTTAATTTTATCTATATATGCTTTACAAAACGGGGAACAGTTAAATGACAACGATTTTAATTTGTATCATCAAGACAGTTTGCGAACACAATGGAATATGAAATTTGATAACATTGTTGGAAATCCGCCTTATGTAAAATTTCAAGACTTAACCGACGATAACAGAAATTATTTAGCCAAACATTGGACAACCGTTGAAGGTGGCACTTTTAATCTCTACTTTGCTTTTTTTGAACTTGGTTATAAACTCTTAAAAAGCACTGGTAAACTCGGATATATAACTCCAAACAATTACTTTACTTCATTGGCTGGTGAAGCATTGCGCAAATACTTTTTAAATCAAAAATGTGTTACCCAAATTATTGATTTTAGCCATAAAAAAGTATTTGATGCGCAAACATATACAGCAATTACATTTTTAAATAAGTTACAAAATGAAGCGATATACTATGATAGAATAAATAATGGATATAGCCCTGAGCAATTTTTAGTTAATACAAATGGCTCTCCTAACTACTTGGTTAACTTAAATGTTAAAAAATGGCGTCTTCTTAAATCTGATGAACAACAAAATATTAAAACAATAGAAACAATTGGCATTCCTATCGGCAAATTGTTTGATATTACTGTTGGCATTGCTACTTTGAAAGATGATGTTTTCTTTGTTGATGGTAGTAAACAAAAAAACGACTATTACATCAAAACAACTAATACTGGCGTGTATGAAATTGAAAAAGAAATAGTTAAACCAGTTTATAAAATATCTGACTTTAAATCACAAGAAGAAATTGAACACAATACACGAAAAATTATTTGTCCTTATATCATAAAAAATGGCATAGCAATGGCAATTCCGGAAAGTGATTTTAAAAATAAATATCCCAAATGCTACAACTATTTTCTTTCAGAAAAAGAAAACCTTTTAGCAAGAGATAAGGGAAAAGTGAAATACGAACCTTTCTTTGTTTGGGGAAGAACACAAGGACTTACCAGAAAGGGGAAGAAAATTTTAACCCCTACCTTTAGCCTGCACCCAAGATTTCTATTAGTTGAAGAAGATGCTTTCTTTACAAACGGATACGGTATTTATTTTCGTAAACAAGAAAGTAAGGATTTGTTTAGTAACCTCATTAACCCAATTGCTCAATTAGAAAATATAGATGTTGTTCAAAAAATACTGAACTCAGCTGTAATGGATTACTATGTGACAAAAACAAGTGTTGCGATTGAAGGCGGTTATCCTTGCTATCAGAAAAATTTCATTGAGAAATTTACAATTCCTGAATTTTCCCAAGAAGAAATTGAGACAATTAGAAGTATTTCAGACCCTCTAATAATTGACGAAATATTGATACATAAATATCAACTTAATATTCCAAATCCAAAGCGTTTTTCATATACGTCTAACAATGTCCTTGTTAATCCGTGATAGTTTAAATTATCCATTGAAGCTGTTGAATTTGCAGGAAGTAAATTGTCATTGATCAAATCCTGTGTAGTTGTATATATCTTGACAGGGGATTGTGAAAAATCAACAACGACTAATGCAACTCTTTCATATTTAAAATCATCGTCTCTTTGACTCGTCCTCAAATTTAAAGCTGAAAAGCCTTTAAGATACTTTTCTAAATAATTTGCAGTTGATGCTGTAAATGGCTTGTAAACAGGATTATTTAAAGTTACCTGTGCTGCGTCAAGTTCTCTAACCGATATTAAATACACTTCACCTAAAACCATTTTAGGAAGTCTTCTATGAAGATTTAGCGGTTCAGCATAAGTTCTTTCATACATTGTATCAATATTGTTCGACAAACTACTCAATTGGCTTCTTACATTTATGGATAGAATGTGCTCTGAAAACAACTCTCCATATGGTTCCGTTGTCCCGGTATTATATAAGCCATTAAAATCAACACTTTCGATTCTTGGAACTTTATTGTTTGGGAACACACAAATATCTTGCTTTTTAAACTTTAAAAATCCTGCTAAGGTTTTTTCACCATTAGATTGACCTATATGCGGATGAATTAGATTTTGATTAACGCCTTCGTTCACAAGCGATGATTTCACAACTTCGTGAAGTATATTGATAAGTTGTTGAGATGCAATAAGTGAATTTTTCCCAGCTGCACCAGAATGTCTTATTACATCTTCTAATGAAATTTTAATAATTTCTAATGCTTCTTCTAAAACAATCGGATTGGTCGAAGAATCTGAGACTCTTGCATCTATTGAATCTTTAATTTCTTGTAATGTTCTCAAATTCGGCATTATTAAAAAAATTTTTTAAACTAACTCCCAAAGCAGATGCTATTTTCTCAATATTGACAATTGAAACGTTTCTTTGGCCATTTTCAATACTTGCAATATAGCTTCTATCAAGCTCAGCGGCATAGGACAAATCTTTTTGCGACATACCTGACGCTTCCCTGAGTTCCTTAATTCTTATACCTATTTTATGTTTTACGTCCATAAGACAAATGTCAGAATATGTTGACTATGAACCAAAGACTATAAGTAATCTTTTTAAATATCTCTTAATTTCAAACTACACTTATATTTATTAGCAAGTAAGATGTTTACAGCTATAAATCGGACAACCGGTTTAATGCTTCTTTAAAATCCTGGGCAGTAGCCGATATGTTCATGACCAAATACCTATGGCATTGCCTGTCGTGGTAAAACCATGAAAGGGGAAGTAACCCTACACCTTTCTCAACCACCAACTTTTCGGCCATTTCCACATCTCGAATGTCGAAGTAACTCTTGTAACCGAGTATTACCATATAACCCGACGATTGCTCATGAAGTGTAAACTTACTTTCCTTCAGGACGTCCCTTAAAAAATTGTAGTTCTGCTCCAAAAAATCGGCAAGTTTATGTCCTTCATTAACAGAGCTAAGCATCTTTGTGTAATTAGCAACCCGGTTAAGATTTGGGGAAGCCGAAATGGCTGAATGGATACTCTTATACCCTGCCATTAAAGGCTCAGGTGCTATACAGTATGCAATTTCTTGATCTGTTGTTGCCACTGGAATGTTGAGAGAACCTATCCGGTAAGTAACCTGACAAAGCTTTGGATAGAAGTTCACGCTGGTGCCCTCAAAGTTATGGTAGCCCAAATCCACCATCGATTCGTTAAAAACCAGCTTTATCTTGGTTCCGTTTATCAATCGTTGCAACTCCTCAAAATCCTCAGCATTCAGGGCTTGTCCCGTTAACAGGTGAGGCGATGAAATAACCATCAGCTTAGTTGTGGCGTTTATGGCTCGTTGAACCTCACCCCAATCAATCCTAAAATCAGGATCCTTCATTGGAATATACACAGGACGAGCCCCGCAAAGTTCAACGGCAACCTTCAGGTTTGTTGCAAAGGGCTCCAATACTATTACACTATCACCATCTTTTACACTTGATGCAATAGCAATAAAAATTGCCAGATTTACACCACCTACAAAGGTAATCTCGGTTTCAGGATTCACTGCCCTAAAATACTTGCTGAGCATGTACTTTGAAAGCGTTAGGTATGGGTTTATAGCATTTCCCTCATCTAAATCAGGATCTTCAGCGCTGGAACTGTTACTCAAAAATTCCTTAAACCCCTGTTCGTTTGGTAATACTGAAGTCAAGTCAATGGCCTCATGATCCCTTATTAACTTTTGCAAGTTTACATCGCTCAAAACAGATATTTCACCTACCTTCTGGGTCATAGTATTTTAAAAACAATGATTGTAGTTTAAAATTACTAATAGTTTTCTAAAATTCATAGCAATTTTGATGGAATAGTTTGTTTATTTGATGAAAGCAACTATTCGAAAAGTTGGATTAGTACTGGTAGCGTTCTGAACCGTATTCCTGCTCCCAGGTGAAAACGATAAAACGAAGCGATGGCCTCAATAATTATTCTACGTTGATTCTGGTTAAGGGTTAAGGCTTCGGGGTTGAGCATTGGGGTGTCTATCAGTTCGCTTAACATCTTACTCGTTTGCTCTTCAAGAACAAAACCATGCGCCTGTTCTGCTCCACAAAATTTTCCATTTTTAATATCGAAGAAAGGTTCAGCAGCGCTCCATCGGTTTAAGGGATAAAATCCCAGATATCGAGATAGTTGCATCATAAAAATCAAATGAAAATTTGCCACTCCTACCTGCAGGTTATCTAATATTTGTATGGAGTTTTCTATAAATGCAAAAAGTGGCTGGTTGGTTTCTTCCTCTCTAATGGTTCTGTATAACAATTCGCTCAGGAATATCGAAATGGTAAGCTTAATAGGATTTTGATGCAGGTTGGGAAAATGGTAGGCTGATGTAACCTCTTTCACCCTGAACATCTCTGCGTTGGGACGGTAGTAGTAAACCACATCGAGTACTGATAGGGGTTGGAAATATACATTCATTCCGGCTTTCTTCCCATTAGGGTAAGCTCTGTTCACAAGTAATGTAATTCGACCATGTTCCTGAGCATAGCAACTCACTATCAGGCTATTCTCCCTGTACCGAATCACCCTTAGGACAATAACCCTATTCTGTAATAGCATAGTCCTATTTTACAAATAGAAGTTTTGTAACCGCAGCCTGTTCACCTTTTGAATCGGTACAAAAAATAAGGTAAACACCCGTGGCAACCCTCGTTCCATTACGATTTTTCCCATCCCACGTGGCTAAGCCTCCATTGGAACGTGTCTCATAAACAATACTGCCCGTAAGGTCGGTAATTTTAACTATGCTATTCTCCATTAAACCGGCAATGGTAATCATACCAGTAAAATTAGGGCGAACAGGATTGGGAAAAGCATAAACCTTACCAAACCGATCAGCTGGCTGGCTGGCATCACTACGGAACGAAACTAACCCCTTATCGGTGGCAATAAATACCTCGCCAGTGGTTGGATGGGATTTGATGCTTAAAACGGAATTCGAAGGCAATGGACTGTTTGATGTGTTAAAGTGATGAATCTGTTTTGTGCCGTCGGGCGAAAAAAGGTATAGTCCCGATTTCCCCGTTCCAAACCATTTCCGGTTGCCACCGTCAACCTCAATACAGGTTACCTCCTCGGTTTCCAAAAGATACACAGCCAAACCCTCCACCACGTCGGGTATTTTAATCTTTTGGAAATACGTATCGCCTTGAAATACACTTTGCGGGTTATAGTTCACCAAAACACCCTGGTTGGTTCCCAACCAAAGGTAACCATCGCGATCGAATGCAAGTGCTGTTACCTCGTTTGGTAGCGTATTACCATTGGCATCGCGCGGACGAAATTTTAGGTAGATATCGTCGTTTGCGCTTTCCACATCACTGCCAGGATCAAGCGCAAAAAGTCCATGATCGCGTGCAAGCGCTAACCAAATAATGCCCGTAGGTGATACGGTAAGCGATATTATTCTCGATGTGCCAATTGCCGTGTAGTAAGGAAAAGCTTTCCATACTCCATTAGTAGTTCGAACTGAAATGGGATTGGGAACTTCAGAGTTAACCACCCAAAGGTTTCCTTTACTGTCGATGTCCATGCCTGCTATTCGACAGTAAGGCTGACCGGGGAAGACGCTCTGCAAGGTGCTGTTTTCAGGGGTGTAATGCTCTGAAAGGCTCTCCCCATTAAGCTTGTATAACCCTCCTCCCCAACTTGCAACGTAAAAAACATTGGGGTTTCGGGGATCTGATTTCACTCTTACCGCATCGTGATTAAACCAATCGGCATAGTACGACCAACTTCCATCGGAAAAGACATGGGCCATAAAGGGATTCCATAGATTTCCAAATGCCCCATCGTATGCCCCCGAGGCAGCAACAACTAAGTTAGCACTCGCATCAATATGAAAAAACTTGTTGTTAAATGGCCCTACCGGTGTATGCACGCCATGATTTGCTGGCGCAATTATCACCAGTCCATAGGATTCGTCGGCAATGGCTAAGGTGCCATTTTCGACAGGGAGGCAATCGGTTACTTTGGGTGTATCACCAAACAGGTAACTACTGATTAAATCATCCTTTTCTCCCAGCAAGGAATAACCTTGAATGGCATTTTTGCTATAAGCAAAAAAATTTTCATATCCTGCTGTCACTCCTACTGCATCGTCAAAAGGGCGATCAACCTCTGCCCAACCTGAACCAGAGTTTAACCAAACAACATCATTCCCAACTACCTTTTCCAAGGCTAATAAGTAATTACTGTACGCCGCTACCGAAAGGCATTCGTTGTTAACATCAGTAAAGAATTGTTCCCTGTTCCAATGCTCGTAGCTGATGAGCAGTGGGTCGTTTATGTCAGCGCTAAAAACACCCTGGTTTGTGGCTGCCCAAAACCTGTTGTTCCATACAACCAGCCTGTTAACCCTCAGCGTTCCGGAATTTTCTACAACATAGTAGGTATCACTAACCTCAAGTTTTACCGGGTCAATAACCACAATGCCAAAATCGGTTGAAGCATAAACTAATGAATTAAAGTAGTAAAAATGATTTATGCGTTTACTGCCCGTCATGGGCTTATCTTTTATATACGGCAAATTTACTACCTGATTGGTGTTTTCAAACATCAAATCGATATTTCCCGACCTATAGCCTATAAGCACTATGCCCCTGTCGGACAATACGTTAAGAGCAGTAATATCAACTTCATGTAAACCGTTAACCGTTGAAAATTTGGCCAGTTCACCACTCTCCGTATTGTAGGTAAAAAATCCATTTGCAGCGGCACAGTATATTTTAGAACCGTTAACTCCCACTACCCTTGCATCATTAAAAGCAAAGTAATCGCGCCACTTTCCCATGGCTGGTTGTGCCTGACTGCTATTAAACCCAACAAGTAACGAAACGAACAGGATATGTATTCTTTTGACCATGCCAGCTAAAAAAATTTCAGACCTCCTTACCCATGGCTGAAAATCAATAATTT
>DFYV01000154.1:15318-53784 GCA_002383425.1 Bacteroidales bacterium UBA4073
AGAAATTAGAGTTTAGTATTTTTTCTTTTGTCCGTTTATTAAATTTGCGACATTTTATTTTGCTGTTAAGTCATGAGTTCTGAAATTGCTACACTCTGCTTTTAAGGAATTTACTAAACTCCTCAATAGCTCTACCTCTATGGCTAATTTGGTTTTTGAGCGATAGCGGCATCTCGGCAAAAGTTTCCTGAAAACCATCGGGGACAAAAATGGGATCGTAGCCAAAACCGCTGGAACCACGTTCCTGGTCAATAATTTTTCCCCATACTACCCCATCGAAAAGATACTCCTGCCCATTGAGTATAAGTGCGATAACCGTTCTGAAGCGAGCCTTCCTGTTCTGAATGTCCTTAAGCTTGTCGAGAAGCTTGCGAATGTTGTCCTTCGGATTTTTACTTTCCCCTGCATATCGGGCACTATACACGCCGGGCTCCCAGCTTAAAGCCTCCACCTCAAGGCCGGTATCGTCGGCAAAGCAACTCAATCCAGTTTTGTGATAAACGTAACGGGCCTTTTGCAATGCATTGTCTTGTAAGGTGTCAAAATCTTCAGGTATCTCTTCAGTTATGCCTACTTTCTCCAGGGTAATAATGGAAACCTTATCGCCAAGCGCATGCTGAACTTCCTTTAATTTGTGCTTGTTATTGGTAGCAAACACAAGCGACAGAACATTACTGATCATACCTTAGCCTACCTAGGATTGATGCTCATAACAGGTATATGTCCAGCATGAGCCAGTATGTACTGTTCTTCGGGTTCAACTATGAATTTACCATCCTTATCGGTTGGCGTAGTCATTACTATAATTAGGTCAGCCCTGATGTTAACGGCCATATCAAGAATTTCCTCTTCGTACTTTTTAATGCCGGGCACAGTGTACTCAACATACTTAGCCCCCTTGGCCTCCAAAAACTTTTTGGCTGAAGCCAGGTTCAAATCGATATTAGCCATGAGCCGGGGATCGGATGTGTTTGGTTTGATAATATGAAACCTGGAAAGGTAGTAATCGCAGAAATATGAAATCCACTCATGTTTTTCCCTGTTCTGAGGTGTGAAATCAACCGGAAATACAATATCATCGTAACGCTTGTTTACAGGTGGCTCCTGAATGGTTATAAAAGGGACATGGCAGCTGGTTATAAGCTTTAACACCCACGACACCTTCTTCTCATCCATCTCCTTAACCGTGGATGACCCCATAATTACCATGCTGGCATTAATCTCATCGGCTGCCGAAGCTATGTCGGTCATGTAATTCCCTACCTTAACAACAGAATGAGGCGATAGGGAATATTTATCCTTCACCGAATCGATAAGCGTTGCCATTTTACTCCTGGCTTCCGCAAGGTTTTTCTCATCTGTAACACAGTGTAAAATATAGATTGGCTCCTTAACCACTTCTGAAACCCTTACAGCGTGCTGCAGGGCATACCAGGCAACTTCGGTAAAATCGGTTGGAACCAAAATTGATTTTTTAGCAGTCATATTTATCGTTTTTTCTTATTCCCCTGATGTAAGGCATGCATAAACCAACTTCAAAATTAATCAAAATATTAATCTTATTAAGTTCAAATGAAATTAGTTTAAACAATTTGTAAAAAATATTTGATTAAGATTGGCATAAATTCTATCTTAGTGAGTGTTATAATACGTACCTGTTTCCTATGTTATTTTCAACTACCATAATACTAACCGCCCTATCGTTGGCTGCAATCCTGGTAGCAGCAATGCTCTATGTGCGGTATCACTATGCCCAAAAAACCTATGTTTTACAGAAAAAGCTATTCGTTAGAACCGAAGAATTACTCAGTGAACGACAAAAAACCGAAAACTTACTTTCACGCGTTTTGCCCCGTGAAAAAGCTAAAGAGCTAATTGACCAGGGTAGGATTAACACCCAAAAATTCCAGATGGTGACTGTTCTTTTTGCCGATATTCAGGGTTTTACGAAAATATCCAGTGAGATTAACCCTGATTCTTTAATTGACCAACTCGATAAACTTTTCTTTGAATTTGATGGCATAGTTGAAAAATACGGAATAGAAAAAATAAAAACCATAGGTGATGCCTACATGTGTGCCGGGGGTATTCCGTATTCAAATCGAACTAATCCCATCGAAGTTGTTGCTGCTGCCTTAGAAATGATGGGTAGCATGAAAAAAATTAACCAACAGCTCAATAATGGTAAAGATATTTGGGAGTTAAGAATTGGAATTGATACCGGTCCTGTTATTGCTGGTATGATTGGCAGGAATAAGCTTACTTACGACATCTGGGGAACAACCGTGAATATTGCAAGTAGGTTGGAGTCGTCCAGTGAACCTGGGAAAATCAATATCTCCGAAAACACATACCTCGTTGTCCGCGATTTATTTAATTGCAAGTACAGGGGTACTATTCCCATTAAAAACAAAGGGGATATCAACATGTACTTTGTCGAAGGATTCCTCCCGAAGTTTTGTAATGCATCCATTTACGTTCCGAATAATGATTTCAAGATTGAACTCCAGCTGGTCAGGTTAGCCGATTTGGAAGAATTTGTGCTTGAAAAGTTAGAAAAGGGGCTGCCAAAAAATCTTTACTATCACAATTTGAAGCATACTGTTGACGTTTACACTCAAGCAGAGCTAATTGGACGATCCGAAAACATTACCAACGAGGAGCTCCTTTTACTCAAAACCGCAGCCCTTTTTCACGATATTGGGCACTTAATTGACTATGCAACACACGAAGAGATGGGCGTAAAAATGGCACATGAAATATTACCCCGATACGGCTATACCCCTGAACAAATTGCCCGTATTGCAGAAATTATCATGGCAACAAAACTCCCTCCTAACCCCAAAAACTTACTGGAAGAAATAATCTGCGATGCAGACCTGGATTACCTTGGCCGAACCGATTTTATCCCTGTCTCCAATGCCCTATACAAGGAACTTCACGAGCATGGCATGGTAGGTTCACTTCACGATTGGAATGAAATTCAAATCGATTTCATTCAAAATCATCAATATTTTACCAAAACAGCTCGTAGGTTAAGGAATGTAAATAAGGATGTTCAGCTCAAAAATCTTAAACGATGGATGAACGAATTAGAAAATGACACATCGGTATAGTGTTTTTAAATTTTTTTGTATTAATTTTACTATTTTGTTGATGTTTACTTTTTTGCACAATTAATATTGAAATACTGACCAAACGTTCCAACTATGGATAACATTAAAAAACTCATTCTGGTACCCTGGGATTTTACCGAAGGTTCCGAAATTGCCTTTCAGCATGCCCTTGAACTTGCACAAGCGGGCAATAATGAGATCATGCTACTACATATCATTCCACGTACATGGCTAATTGATTCCATATACCGAAAGGTAAACTTTAAGAAAATTGAACAATTAAATGCAAAAATTGAAAAAGCCGCCTCAGAAATATATGGTAAATATGGTTTTAAACCTCAAACCCTTGTCCTGGAAGGATACCCCAAACGGATTATCAGAGGGCTAATTCTTACTGCCCACGTTAATCTTATTGTGGCTTACTATGCCTATAGTTTTGAAAAAAAGGTAAAACGAATTTCAAAATACTTAAAAAATCTTTTTTTCAAGGATACCACCCTACCTTTCATTATTGTTAGCAAACCCCCTATTCACTCTCACTACATCGAAATTGTAATCCCTGTTGATCACGACAGGAAATTTAAGGAAGCTGTTCATTGGATTATTTATCTGGCCAGATATTACAAGTGTAACGTTAACCTCATAAAGCCCTTCCTATTAGATGATGGCAAAAAAAAGCAGCTGGCCAATAACATCTACTTTACCAAAAAAATGCTCGACGGAGTAAACATAGTTTACGGTATTAAAACCGCCAAAAAAAAGGGAACCTTCGAAGACGAAGTATTCCGTTTTGCCAGAACTATCGAAGCCGATTTGATCCTTATTATGTCTGACAAGTATGATGTTTTCCTTGATAGCAATATGGAATCACAACTCGATATTCCAGTGATGTGCGTTAATCCTCGTATTAGGAAGTATCAAAGTTTTTATTAGATTTTTTTGGTCACAAAAAACTGTTTAACCTCAACAAAGAATTTATCACAATGCTTCTAACCCCAATAAGTAAATTATCATTGAAAGGGAAAGTATTAATCCTCTTTATCGGTACATCAACTCTTATACTACTCTTAATCCTTTTCCTTTCCAGTGCCAGGTTTAACCGTTTTTCGGTTGAAACCACAAAATCACGTATTACCCTGTTAGCCGACAAGGAAGTTAAAAAACTTGAGTCAACCCTTGAAAGAGATTTATCCGTAGCCCGAACTATCTCCTCGATGATGAATGTAAGCATACGCAACGGCGAAACATCCAATGTTCAAGACTACAACAACCTTTACGAAACTATTCTTGAGCAATACCCCGAAGCCCTATCGGTTTGGGATAGCTGGGAACTTAAATTCATTGAACCAGGATATGCTTACGAGCATGGACGAATTAGAAACACTGCATTTCGTACGGGTGGTAGAATCATCACCATTTCCTCAAGACTTGAAAAAACTGAAGAATCGACCGATTATATTACTTTAAAAACAAACAAAACAGAAAGCCTCGAAGAACCATACTTCGACAACTACGAAGGGCAAACCGAAAATATCCTAATGACCAGCGTAATTGCTCCTTGCCTTATTGACGGTAACTTTGCAGGAGTAGCCGGACTCGATATTCCGCTTACCAGCTACCATGAAATTGTAAAAAATACAAAACCTTACCAGGAAAGCTATGCCTTCATTATTTCTCCTCAGCTAAAATTTATAGCTCACCCCGACAAGGATCTGATTGGTGATGATGCGTTATATTCTTATGAAACAGTTTTTACCTTACATGGCGTTCCGGACAAGGTTATTAATGGTGAACCTATCGATTTTGAGGAAACCGATATTAACGGAAAACCATCGTACTTCACTTTTCGCCCCATAAGGGTTGGGGACTGCCCACAACACTGGTCTTTTGTTTTGGTTACTCCACTGGATGCCATCCTGGCCGAAGCTAAAAACATCTTCTGGTTCAGCTTAATCGTTGGGCTAACCGGCATAATTCTGCTTTCGGTTTTTATCTACTTTATGTCTATAAAATTTATGATTAACCCGATTTCAAAGGTAACTGAAAATCTATCACGCCTGTCCATGGGTCATGTCGATAAGAGCATGATTGTGGAGGTTGACAATGCCGATGAAATTGGTACAATGATTATCCACCTAAACAAAACCGTTGACGGGCTTTACCGAAAAACTGAATTTGCCAGGCAGGTAGGAATTGGCAACTATAACAGCACACTCGATTTGCTCAGCGAAGACGATATTCTTGGTAAATCGCTTATCGAAATGAACGATAATCTTCGCAAAGCAAAGGAAGATGCCCTAATCCGACAGCGTGAAGAGGAAAAACGAACGTGGATTAATGAAGGTTTGGCCAAGTTTGGCGATATTCTTCGCCAAAACAACAATAACATTGAGGCACTAAGTGCCAGCATCGTAAAAAATATCGTCGATATTCTAAAAGCAAACCAGGGTGGACTTTTCGTTTACACCGATGAAAATACCAATGAACCCTACCTGGAGCTTACCGCAGCATACGCCTACAACCGACAAAAATTTATAAAAAAACAAATTCTGATTGGCGAAGGGTTAGTGGGTACTTGCGCACTTGAAAAGCAAACCATTTACCTAAAAGAAATTCCCGAGAATTATATTACCATTTCATCGGGCCTTGGCGAAGCTAAACCCCGCAACCTGTTGATTGTCCCCTTAAAGGTTGAAGAAAAAATCCTTGGCGTACTGGAACTCGCCTCTTTCAAAGAGTTCGACGATTACCATATAGAGTTTGTCGAAAAAATTGCCCAAAGCATTGGTCAAACCCTTTTATCGGTTCGCACCAACATACGCACCTCTGAACTTCTTTCTAAAACCCAACAACAGGCCGAAGAAATGAAAGCTCAGGAAGAAGAGGTTCGGCAAAACCTCGAAGAGATGGAAACCATAAAGGAAGAGCTGGAAAAGCGTACGGCCGAAATGGAGGAAAACCAAAAGCAGCTGGAATGGGAAAAGTCTCTCTTAGATTCCCTACTTAACTACTTGCCCGATAAAATCTACTTTAAGGATTTAAATAGCCGCTTCATTAAGGTTAGCAAATCAACCCTTGAATTTCACGGAATGTCAAGCCCTGAAGAACTCATTGGTAAAAGCGATTTCGATTTATTTACTGAAGAACACGCACGACCCGCCTACGAAGATGAACAAAAAATTATTAAAACCGATACCCCAATCATTGGAATTGTTGAGAAAGAGGTTAAGACCGACGGTAGGGTAACCTGGGCCGAAACATCAAAACTCCCCCTTAAAAACTCACGTGGCGAAACCATTGGAACATTCGGCATTACCCGCGATATTACCGCTTCAAAAATGATGGAGGAACAAATTACACAAAAATCTGAAAGGGAAGCCGCATTCCAACGCGACCTTCAAAAAAAGGTTGTAGAACTGGAAAACCTATACAAGGCAATTAACGATTCCGCCTTTGTTATCGAATACAGCCCCGAAGGAAATGTTATTTCCATTAACGAGGCCTACTTAAAACTCCTTAATCTTAATGCCAGCGATATAATTGGTACTCATCATTCTTACCAAATGGAATTCACTGAGGAACAACGAAAGAATTACAAACAGTTTTGGGAAGACCTAAATAATGGTATTGCCCGTAAGGAAACCCATAGGTTTACCGTTAACGATAAAACCTACCTGTTCTACGAAACCTATACCCCCATAAAGGATGCCGATGGCCATGTTTTCAAAATTATGAAGATAGCCTTTAACGTAAGCCATCTACTCTCCGATAATCAGGTTATATAAAACCAGTACCGGAAAAAACTTTGTTTTTTAGATGCGTCATGTTGAGCTGGCAAAGACTACTTAACCCCATTCGTTTCGGTGAATCACCGTCGAAACAAACAGTGGACTACACCCGAACAAACTTCCAGCGCGATTACGACAGGCTAATATTCTCATCACCCTTTCGTAGATTGCAGAATAAAACCCAGGTTTTTCCCTTGCCCGGTAGCGTTTTTGTTCACAACAGGCTAACCCATAGCCTTGAAGTTTCAAGTGTAGGACGATCGCTGGGGCGTAGCATTGCAAACCTAATTCCTCCCGATAAATTTGATTGCCCACAGCATCTTATTTCCGACATACCAACCATTATTTCTGCGGCATGCCTTGCGCACGATATGGGCAATCCACCATTTGGTCACAGCGGCGAGGATGCCTTCCGGGAGTTCTTTTCCAAACATCAAAATCTCCCTGAACTCGACAATTGGGAACTTTCCGATTTGCTCAGATTTGAGGGTAATGCTAATGCCCTTCGCCTGCTTACCCATCAGTTTAAAGGCCGAAGAACTGGCGGTTTCCGCCTTAGCTACGCTACGTTGGCTTCTATTGTCAAGTACCCTTACCCTTCGGTTCTTGATGAAAAAAAGTATGGATACTTTAAATCCGAAGCCAACGTATTCGACGAAATTGCAATCCAAACAGGTCTGCTTCATTTAGGTGATGGCAAATACTGTCGCCATCCGCTGGTTTACCTGGTTGAAGCCGCCGACGATATTTGTTACCAGGTTATAGATATTGAGGATGCCCATAAACTCGGAATCCTATCCACCCCA
This sequence comes from Bacteroidales bacterium UBA4073, assembly GCA_002383425.1. Lineage (GTDB taxonomy): Bacteria > Bacteroidota > Bacteroidia > Bacteroidales > Tenuifilaceae > Tenuifilum. Next base: position 23,029 of record DFYV01000154.1, read on the forward strand.
AAAGTTACAGAGCTCTACCTTTCATTTTTTAGCGATGAACCCACCGATAAAAAAACTGATATTTCAAACACGCTTGGCTCTGTTTACGACGTAAACGAACGAATTGCATACTTACGTGCTATAACCATAAGCAAGCTGATTGACCTTTGTGCGGTTAACTTCTCAAAAAGCTACACCGACATCATTAATGGAAAACCGGTTAAACCCCTCATACAACAACTCCATGGTGCGCCAGTTAAAGCAATGGACGAAATACAAAATATTTCAGTAGCCGAAGTGTACAACCACCCTAAGGTGGTTGAAATTGAAATTGCAGGTTTTACAATTATTGGCGAACTCCTCGATATTTTCATCAATGCAATACTTGAGCCAGGTAATCCACTATCTAAAAAAGCCCTTAGGTTGATACCTGAACAATACCTCTCTGACAACAATAACACCTACTCAAAAATTATGACTGTTGTAGATTACATTTCCGGCATGACCGATATTTACGCCCTTGAAACCTATCAGCTTTTCAAAGGGATTAAGCTTCCATCCCTTTAAATAACTGAGCACACTCTAAAAAGTTTATAGGCAAAAGGCACTTAAGGCGTGAGACGTGAATCGTGAGAAGTGAAACGTGAGACGTTCTGCGTTAGGCGTTTAACGTTAAACGTTTTTTTAGACTGGACTCATATTTAAATACCTAAAAAATCCCGCCTTGCGGGATTTAACAAGAATAACCCCCTATGAAATAGGTGGGAGGATGAAGGTAGAGTAACCTAAACCACGAAGTGGTTTAACAATCAGCTAACGGTACGACTGTCTCTAAACAAATGCTCTTATGTAGCGTCTTTTTTCATGCTGCCTTAAGATTCGATATTTTCGTTTTTAAGATTAACAGCACTTGTTCTAATGTTCAACCCCTTCGGGGTTGGTTTTTGTGCTTTGGCTATTTTTCCCCACCGATTTTATCGGGGGTTATTGATGTTTGACCCTTCGGGTCAAAGAGTGTTCTAAAAAGTTTATAGGCGTTAGACGTTAAACGGTAGGTGTAAGGCGTAATGCGTGAGACGTTAAACGTAAGGCGTTGGGCGTTTGGCGTGATTCGTAAGGTGTGAGACGTTTAACGTTAGTTGTAAGGCGTGAGGCGACAGACGTGAATCGTGAGAAGTGAAACTTGAGACGTTCTGCGTTGGGCGTTTAACGTTTAACTTTTAACGTTTAACGTTTTTTGGCCTGGACTCATAATTACTTCTCGCGATTTACTATGTAATCAGCCAAAAGCAGCAGCGATCTTTTGTATTCAGATTCTGGAAATGATTCTATGGCTTTCTTAGCGCTATCGCGATAGTCCAACATTTTTTGTTTAGCATAATCAATACCACCATTGCGTTTAGCAAAATCAACTATTTTGACAATATTTGATTTTTTCCCACCATTAATTAGCCTTACTATCCTTCGTTTTTCACTGGAATCCGACTGTGAAAAGGCGTAAATTAAGGGGAGAGTTAACTTATGTTCCTTAATATCGTTACCTGTGGGCTTGCCAATCAGGCCCGATGATTGATAGTCAAAAAGATCATCACGAATCTGGAATGCCATGCCCAGGTTTTGGCCATAATCTTTCATACCATTTACCAAATCGGCTGAAGCATTTACCGATAAAGCACCATTGGTGCAACACGAAGCTATAAGTGATGCCGTCTTTTTTCTGATTATTTCATAGTATGTATCCTCATCAATATTCATCTTTCTGGAACGTTCAATTTGAAGTAGTTCACCCTCACTCATATCCTTCACCGCTCCACTAATCACCCTAAGCATTTCAAACTGGTTGTTTTCAACGGCTACCAGCAAACCCCTTGATAGGATAAAATCGCCTACAAGTACTGAAACCTTTGAACGCCAGAGCGCATAAACTGAAAAAACTCCTCGACGTTCATAGGCCTCGTCAACCACATCGTCGTGAACTAAAGTAGCAGTGTGCAGTAACTCTACCATGCTTGCCGCCACGTATGTTGATTGATTTATTTGACCACATGCACCCGCACTCAGGAATACCAACATGGGCCTTAGCTGTTTTCCCTTACGTCTTAATATATAGTTTGTTACCAGGTCAAGTAACCTTATGTTTGAGCCCATATTCTTCTTAAAAAAAGGCTCAAAATTATCTAAATGATAACTTATGGACTCTTTTATCTGCTTTAGCATACACACAGCTATTATGTTGGCAAATTAACCAAAATTCATCCATATTAAACACCATATCGGCGTATATTGTTCTAAAATTGATTTTTGTGGTTGTGATGAAATAAAATATTAATATATTTGCATGTATTTAATATGTGCTGAAATACAGAACGATAATGGTACAGGTTGAAGAATTAAAAATTGAGCAACTTGAACAAGCTGCAAGTATGTTGAAAGCTATTGCACATCCGCTTCGCATTGGAATTATTAGTTTACTGGAAAAGTCAGGACAAATGACCGTTACCCAAATTTACGAAACGCTTGGCATTGAGCAATCCACAGCATCACACCACCTTGGTATTCTAAAAGACAGAGGGGTTCTCTCATGTAAACGGGAAGGTAAAAATACCATTTACTTCCTTCGCAACGAAAATCTAGGGAAAATACTCGACTGCGTCGGAAGGTGTACGGTTTAAATTGTAGCCATGACCACTTTTGACATTATCATTGCAATACTTCTTATAATTGGCGCTTTCAGAGGGTTTATCAATGGTTTTGTAATGCAGTTAACCTCGCTTGCTGCTCTTTTACTGGGGATTTGGGTTGCCATTCGATTTTCCGATTTTTCGGCAACACTTCTCACCGAAAAAGCTGGGCTAAATGGACAGTACGTCCCTTTAGTGGCGTTTGCTCTCACCTTTATTGTTGTAATGGTGGCCGTTCACTTCACCGGAAAACTAATCGATAAAATCTTCAACCTTCCCCCCCTTAGTATTGTGAATAAGATTTTTGGTCTGGTATTTGGTACGCTTAAATACGCATTAATAATCAGCATTTTAATCGTATTTATTGAAAAAGCCAATTATCGATTTCACTTCTATACCGAAGAAAGTAAAAATAAATCGATGCTTTACAAACCCCTGGCAAAGCTTGCCCCATCCATTTACCCTTACCTACATTTCGAGTCTATCAAAGAGAGCTTAAAATCAAAATAAAGACAAGTTTTTAAGTAGAGTTCAATCGAAGTTTTAAGCCAAATGAACTATATTTGAAGGCCAAAAAACTTGGCCTTTTTTGTTTAACCCAAAACAGGTTAGCCGTGAATTTTGTAGAGGAACTCAAATGGCGGGGAATGATACACAACATGATGCCCGGAACCGAAGAGCAACTTGCCAAGGAAATGACTGTTGGTTATATTGGGTTTGACCCAACCGCTGAGTCGCTTCATGTTGGCAGCTTTGCTCAAATATTGCTTCTTAAACGTTTTCAACTGGCTGGCCACAAGCCCATAGCCCTTATTGGTGGGGCAACCGGTATGATTGGCGACCCAAGCGGAAAATCGCAGGAGCGTAACCTACTCGATGAGGAAATGCTTCAACATAACCTCAATGGCATTAAACGTCAGCTATCAAAATTCCTTGACTTCGAAAGCGGGAAACCAAACTCTGCGGTTATGGTTAACAACTACGACTGGATGAAGGGTTACGATTTTCTGGGTTTTATCCGTGATGTTGGTAAGCATATCTCCGTCAATTACATGATGTCAAAAGATTCGGTTAAAAAACGGCTTGGCGATGAAGCAAAGGAAGGAATGTCGTTTACCGAATTCTCGTACCAGCTGGTTCAGGGTTACGATTTTCTTTGGCTCTACCAGAACATGAATTGTAAGCTGCAAATGGGCGGTTCCGACCAGTGGGGCAATATCACAACGGGCACAGAGCTCATCCGTCGTAAACTTGGAGGCGAAGCTTTTGCCCTCACCATACCCCTAATCACCAAGACCGATGGTACCAAATTCGGTAAAACCGAAAACGGCAACGTTTGGCTCGATGCTCACCTAACCTCACCCTATAAGTTCTATCAGTTCTGGCTTAATACTTCCGACGAGGATGCTGAGCGGTATATTAAGATATTCACCCTGCTCGATAAAAATACTATCGAAAGCCTGATAGCTGAGCATAAAAATGAACCCCATTTGCGTAAACTCCAAAAAACTCTTGCCCGTGAGATTACTGTGATGGTTCATTCTGATGAAGATTACCGTAAAGCGGTTGAGGCATCAGAAATGCTTTTTGGCAATGCAACTACCGATATGCTTAACCGCATGGATGAAGATACATTCCTTTCGGTTTTTGAGGGCGTTCCCACTTTTGAGGTAAAAAAATCGGAACTTGCCAAGGGTATTCCTTTTTCAATTCTTGCTGCCGAAATTACCAAAGTATTCCCATCAAAAGGTGAATTGCGCCGCATGGTTCAAGGAGGTGGTTTAAGTATCAATAAGCAAAAAATTGACAATGCCGATATTACTATAACCACAAATTCATTACTTAACGGAAAATATATCCTCGTTCAAAAAGGGAAAAAGAACTACAGCATCATACTTGCTGTTGACTAATTACGTTCTAAAAATCAACAAAGGCTTGCTTGCAGGTTTTTTGGGCAAGCCTTAATACGTTTTTACAACAATATTTATGAAATTTGAAAATTAAGCGTATTAACCTATTTGCTATGGATAACAATAATATTAACATGGACAGGTCGATGTCCTCTATCACGCAAATCATCTGGAATGGCAAAAAGATCATCCTATTTATCAGCGCTATTGCGCTTATTTCATCGCTTGTAGCATCGCTTCTAATTAAAAATCAGTATAAAGCCACCGCCACCATATTTCCACCTGTAGCCAACCAGGTTTCAAAAGAGCTGCTTACCGAAAATAAACAGGAAGGTTTAACCTCCTTTGGCGAGACAGAGGAAATGGAACAATTCCTACAAGTTTTAAATTCCAGGACTTTCAAGGACATGGTAATTTCAAAATTAAACCTTCAGGAGCACTGGGAAATTGATCCCAATATCCCTGAATACAAGTTTAAAACCTATAAAGAATTTGATGAAAATATTAAGATTAAAGCTACCCGCTACCAAAGCATAAGTATTGAAGTGATGGATCAAAACCCCCAATGGTCTTCCGAAATTGCCAACACGGTTGTTGACCTTTCCGATAGCTTAATGCGCTCCATTAAAGCACAAGTAGCCGTTGATGCTCTAAAAGCATTAGAAAAACAGTTCAAGCTGGTTGAGCAAGAGTTAACCTCATTACAGGATTCACTTGCTACCATTATGGCAAACGGAATTATTGATCCTGAACGTCAGGCCGAAAAATACTACAAGGAATACCTAAACGCCCTACTTAAGGGAAATAAATCGCAACTATCAATACTAAGCAAAGAGGTTTCAAAATTTGGGAGTTTTGGTGCCAAACATGTCAGATATACATTTGAAATAGATGAACTATCTACTCAGCTAAACGAGTTGCGCAAAAACATGGTGGTTGCCCGAATCGAAGCAAACCAGGAAATACCTACTCGATTCATAATCGACCGAGCCGATATTCCCGATAGAAAAGCGTACCCAAAACGTAGCATAATAGTTATTACTGCCACATTATCCGCATTACTTTTTACCATTTTACTACTTCTACTTCAGGAACATTTAAAACAGCTCAGGAAAAGTGTTCGCTAATGCCGTTTCAGGTTATTAAACTTTATTCCCGTTAATGGATACCATTAAATCGATAAAAAGCTATACAAAAAAGAATTGGGTTGTTTTAGCCAGCTTTACTTTTATCCTAATCAACGCCTTGCTTGTTATCGGGTCAAAGCATACTTTACTTTTTGTTTTGCCTGCCTTATTACTCTTTTTAATTGTTTACATTCTATATCCACTTAAATTTTACCTTGCCTATCTGCTAATAAGCCCATTATCCATACCCCTTTCTGAAATTTACCCCAATTTACCATTCGATTTATGGCTACCTTCAGAGTTGATGCTTGTGGCATTGGCACCTGTGGCGTTTTATATGTTGATTTCAGAGAATTTTAAGAATCTTTGGTTTTCGAGGCATCCTATACTGCTCATGGTTTACTTCTTTATGGGTTGGCTTACCATTTCCACTATTACAAGCACAATCCCGTTGGTATCGGTTAAGTATTTACTGCTAAAAGCACTATACCTCTTAGTTCTTTTTTATTTACCCTTCGTGCTTATTACCAGTAATACTTTATCTTTCAAAAAGATTTTTTTATTTTATGCCATTGGCTTACTTGTAGTTATTGCCATTGCGCTCACAAAGCAATGGGAAAGCGGGTTGTTCAATAAGTTTGCAGCACACGGCTCGTGCAATCCTTTTTTCACGGACCATACATCATACGCGGCATCGATAGCACTACTGTTTCCTGTATCTATTGCTCTTACCTTTTCATCAAAATCATATAAACCGAAAATTATTTTCTTCCTGCTTGCGCTTGTTCTGCTAATTGCAATAATTCTATCATACACCAGGGCTGCATGGCTTAGCATAATGGTAGCCGGGGCACTTTGGGTAGTATGGCTTTTGAAAATTCGTTTTCGGTATATTGCTTTAGTTTCACTTTTACTTTTGGGCTCAGTACTACATTTTCAGAACGATATACTGATATGGCTTGACCAGAATAAAACAACATCGAGCGCCGACTTACATAAACATATCAGCTCAATAGCCAACATTCGTACCGATGTATCAAATGTGGAGCGCATAAACCGATGGACCTCAGCCATAAGAATGTTCGAGGAAAAGCCTATTTTTGGATGGGGCCCCGGCACTTACATGTTTCAATATGCTCCATACCAGGCATCATACCTTAAAACAAGCGAAAGTTCAAATCTGGGGCTAAAAGGTAATGCCCACAGCGAGTACCTGGGATTGCTTTCCGAAGCCGGCTTACCGGCAGCTCTGGCATTTATCTCAATCATAGTACTTTTACTTTACAAAGGATTCCATCTAATTTCAAAGCTAAAGCCAAAGAGCGCTGATAGAATCATCCTTACAGGTGTCCTATTTGGACTTATCACCTATGTTGTGCATGGGATTTTGAATAATTTTTTGGATATGGATAAGGTTGCTGTTCTTTTCTGGGGATATGCAGCCCAAATATTAGCTATGGATTACCGCTACTCAAAATCGAATCCTAATATCGAGATATCATCAAACACATCGGAATCCGATTCACGTTCCTGAGCAATGGCATTTATTATTTGATGTACATCACGATTGGGCATGAAATTTCGTTCCAGTATATTGGTGTTATATACTACTTTATCGCCCGCAATGGTTTCAACCAAGCCATCGGTGTAACAAAGCAGCGTGCCTGGCTCATCAATGTTTAAAATTCCCTGGTTAATAACCGGAATTTCATCAAGCATTCCTAACCCAACGCTTCCCAACGAGAGCTGAATTATTTTACCGGAGCTCCGAATGAACAGGAAGGGAGGATTATGCCCTGCGTTAACGTACTCCAATCTGCGGGTACGATTATTGTATCGACCTATAAATAATGTAATGAACTTTTCACCTTTGGCAGTAGCCATAACCCTTTGGTTAAGCTTTTCTATCAAACTTGAAAAACTTATATCCCTGGTAAAAAGTGCCCTCAAATTTGCCTGAAAGTTTGACATGAGCAATGCTGCCGAAATGCCTTTACCCGAAACATCGGCAATGCAAAAGCCAAGGTCATTAGCGCTGAGTGCAATAACATCGTAGTAATCACCACCAACCTCAAAATGAGGGCTATAGTATGACCCTATGCGTACCCCCTTAAAATTGGGCATATCGACCCGTGAAGGAATAAGCATGGATTGCATACGCGAGGCAAGTTCGAGCTCCTTACGCATGGCCTCCTGTTCCAAGCTCTTGTGGAACAAGTGCAGATTCTCAATGGCAACAAAAATGATAATCGATAGGGTCTGAACAAAGTTCAGGTGGCGAATGGTGGCGCTTACACCCTTTTCGTACTCATTGGTATCACCTATGAGCACGTAACCTACAGGCTGATTATTCTGTATAACGGGAATTATTACGTCGAGCTCAAGCAGTATGGGGTTGTCGGATACGGCAACGAACGTAATCTCGTTAAAGGGTAGTAGATCACGCTCAACGCTAATGTTTGCAACCACTCTATCAGGGCAATTGCTGTTAAGCAGCAACTCCCACTTCCCTTCCTCTATTTTGTAAAGAAGAATCCGATCAATTCCCAGGTCGTCGTTAAGAATTCGCCTGAAACGATCAATCAACTCCTCGGGCTTTAGCTCAGCGCTAATTTCCTGAGCCATACCAAGCAGAGTATTCAGCTTAAACGTACTCAGCTTTAACCTATTCTGCGACGTGGTTATCGACATATCCTCTTTTTTGCCAAAAAAACTTATTCCTAAAAAAGGAATAAGTTATAACAAAATTAGGGATAAAACAATATTTGGTTCAATATTTTCTAAAATTACTTAACCCTTTCAACGTATTCTCTGGTACGGGTATCGACTTTAATTTTATCGCCTGTATTTACAAATAGTGGAACGTTTATTACTGCTCCGGTTTCAACGGTTGCTGGCTTAAGAGCTGTTGAAGAAGCGGTATCGCCCTTGAGCCCCGGTTCAGTGTAGGTTACCTCCATTTCAACAAAAGGAAGAAGCTCACAGGTTAAAATATTTTCCTTTTCTGCCTCTACCATCATTTCAACATATTGTCCTTCCTTAAGTAAATCGGCATTTTCTATCATGTGCTCTTGAATGCTAACCTGCTCAAAGGTATCCTGATGCATGAAATGATAGCCCAAATCGTCCTTGTACAGGAATTGGTATGGCCTACGTTCAACCCTTACAACATTTATCTTAACCCCAGCCGTAAAAGTATTTTCAACAACCTTTCCGGTTTCAAGACTTTTTAGCTTGGTTCTAACAAAGGCGCCCCCTTTACCTGGTTTAACATGTTGAAACTGAACAATTGTGTAAATTTTGCCGTTGAATTCAATAAACAATCCGTTTTTAAAATCCGCTGTTGTCGCCATATATTTCTATTTTACAATGGGTTGCAAATATAGCAAAAATGAAACTAACAAAAAAATAATCGTTAGTTAGGCCAACCTATTTTTTGAAGCGCTAAAACATAAAGTTTAAGCTTCAAAGTTTAAAATCAAGTTAAAAGTTAAGAGTTATAAGACATCAATCTCCTCAATCTAATCAATCACATCAACCGTGAAACGTTAACCGTGAACCATCAACTGTCAACTATTTTTTCCGAACAACGAGCAACGAACAACGAACAACTGCCAGCCATCAACCATCAACTATCTATTGCACCTCAAAAAAATCAACTGTATTTATAGCTATTTCTATCGTATTAAGGATGAAACACTTTCTGATAAGATTCATTTGTATTGTCAGGAAATGGATCAAACAGAGTAGTCAATGGAAACGCAGGCTTTATATTGAACTACCGTAAATTCGAGTGCAATATTGCCAAATATAATTGCGTTAATTAGTTTTCTTCTTAGAAACACTTCGGAAAAAGTATGGCTTGATAGAAAAAATAGGGAAATGTCGCTTAATTTTTCAATAATATTTCGTTTACTTTGTACTCAGGATGTTATGTGTTTTTTGCAAATTAATTGGAAAATGGAATAATAAGAGAGAATTGACACCCTAAATTTTTTTACTAAAAAAGTTGAGTCCGTTATAAAAAGCCTATGTTATTTTAGCAAAACAAGTTATGTTNNAACTTTTTAGACTGAACTCATAGTTCCAATGTAAATTTTAGGATGTTCAAAAAAACGAAAATCTAAGGAAGTTTAAAAGCTGTTTTCAGAAATTACTACTATGCCTAACAATTACAACGATAATAATGCATCAGATTTTTCGCATATTCTGGAACTCGTCAGCGAACAAAAATTTGGAGAAGCAATAAACGAGCTGAAACGAATTACAGAGCAGGACAAAAAAAATCAGAAAGCGCAAACGCTCTTGGAGCAGCTGGAAAAAATAGTTGAATACCAAAACATGGACTTATTTTCATCGACAAACCTAAATATGGATCCATGGCTTGAATAAAAAAAGGAATATGCTGACACAATCGCCTGTAAAACAAATCGCTGCCATTCACGACCTTTCAGGGTGTGGACGAACATCACTGTCAGTTGTTATTCCTATTTTATCAACAATGGGAATAAAAGTTTGCCCGCTACCCACCGCAGTATTGTCATCTCACAGCCGTTTCACAGGGTATCATTTCACCGACCTTACGGAACAGATGCAACCCATCATAGAGCACTGGGAAAAAATACATGTTTCTTTCGATGCTATTTACAGTGGTTTTTTAGGATCGTATAAACAAATTCATATTGTCCAGAAATTAATTGACACGTTCAAAAAAACCAACCAGCTGGTTGTTGTTGATCCGGTTTTGGGTGATAATGGCAAACTGTACGGCCCGTTTGATGAAAAAATGGTTTCGGAAATGAAATTATTAATACAACAAGCAAATATCATTACTCCCAATTTAACCGAAATGTTTTTGTTACTGGGAAAACCTTATCACCCAGATGTGAGCGAAGATGAAATGAAAAAATGGTTGTTGGAACTGTCGGATTTGGGACCTGAAATAGTTGTTGTTACCAGCGTCCCCGATAAAACCTCCAGCAAAAAATTTTCGGTTATCGCATACAATAGTAATGATTCCCGGTTCTGGAAAGTACCCATTGACTATATTCCTGCCGATTTTCCCGGAACAGGCGACTGTTTTACCAGCGTTTTAACAGGCTCGCTGATGCAGGGCGACAGTTTACCCATTGCACTCGACAGGGCCGTTCATTTTATATCCTATGGTGTTAGGGCAACCTATGGCTACAATTACGACCCCAACCATGGGATTCTGCTGGAACGGGTGCTCAACCGGTTGAATTTTCCCATACCGGTAAGTAGCTATGAAATTTTTTAAAAATTTTTTCCATATTGGTTATTGATTTTTTAGGAGAAATATATAAATTTGCACCTGCCCGATGCACAAAATTCATTTATGGCGCGTTCCTCTAATGGTTAGGAGGTCGGTTTCTCAGTCCGAAAATAGCAGTTCGATTCTGCTACGCGCTACTATTTTTCCTCTGTTTAAATTTTCATTATTTTTATCTCAAAAGTAATATCGAATCGTTATAATCATGCTCGTGTGTGTCTAAAATCCGTCATGGGTGTTTCAATTTACTCAAAACTTTCCCATTCACTTTCGTAATAATTTTCCCTGAAGTACTTAAATTCTTCATCTTCAAAAAAGAACTTTTCTCCAATTGCCGGTTTTAAGGTATCCATCCAAATGGCATTTTCATCAAATTTGGCAAAAAACGGGCGGGCTACCCAATCAGGATTTCGCCCCTGAATAAACCGAAGTACAAATACTTTTTCCTTATTCATTTCTGTAACCCCCAAAACCTGCACTTTTCCTGGTGTACAGGACATACTCGGTCCGCGGACGGTCCGGCAAACTCCGCTCACATTCTGATAGGCTTTTCTGAAAATTTCCCAAGCCTCAAATAACGATACGGCAAAATAATGCTGTGCCCCAGTATTTCGCGCAATAAACATGTAGTAGGGAATACAATTGAGATTGACCTGCTTTCGCCACATTTCCGACCAAAGTTCCGGTTTGTCGTTAATATGCCTAACTACGGGAGATTGTGTTCTGATTTGCGCTCCTGTATTTCTTAATTTCTGAATGGAATGTTTTACAGCTTCAGTACCTAATTCTACAGGATGGGTAAAATGTGCCATAAAAGCCAGATTTATACCTTTCGAAGTAATTGCTTCAAACAATCTCAGAAAATCGTCGGCATCGTTATCTGTAAGAAATTTATATGGCCAGTAACTTAATACTTTAGTTCCAATTCTAATGGTTTGAATATTAGTTTTATTCTGGTTGGAAATAAATGGGTCGATATATTTTTTGAAAACTTTGTATGACATTGTCATGGGGTCGCCGCCAGTAAATAAAAGGTCGGTGACTTCCTGATGCTGCTCCAGATATTTCACCATGAGTTCTGTTTCATTCATGGCAAACTTTAATTTGTCCACTCCTGTAAACTGAGACCAGCGAAAACAATAGGTGCAATAGCTATGGCATGTTTGGCCGGCACTGGGAAAAAACAAGACGGTTTCCCGGTATTTATGCTGAACACCATGCAGCTTTATATTATCGATTACCGGAACGTTATGTTCTTTTTGTCCCGCTGGATTTGGGTTTAACTGTAACCTGATCTTGTTGCTGACCTCCTCTTGATACTTTTTATCAGTTGATTGCTCCAAAGCTGAGGCCATCTCATCATAATGATGCGGTAACAGCATCTCTTTCTGAGGAAATGTCAGGTTAAACATAGGGTCATTCTCGTAATTATCCCAGTCGATGAGTTCATCAATAACATAGCTGTTCACCTTGAAAGGTAATACTGAACCCACTATTTTAATGTCACGTATGTACTTCTTTGCTAATTTGATGATTTGAGGAATAGTTTCAAAATTTCTCAAATCGTAACTTTTGTAGTTCATAACTTCTGCCTCCTTTGTTTTTTCTCCGCGTTTAAGTGATATGTTATATCGCGAAAATTGTTAATAAAAAATGGGGATATCTTTTCGGAATTATCCCGTATGCTTTTTTTATTGCAGCAGGCAAAAATTCCATGATATCGCCCGCGTTAAGTCTGTTGTCGCCTATTTGTTTTACTGCAAGGTCGCCACTGCCGGAACTAACTATACCGGAATTACCAGAAAAATTTATCAATACTTTTTTGACGGGATAACCTATCAGCAAATCTATCCCTTTCAGTACAATTTCGGAAATCATTTTTGACAGCCATCCTGCAAAATATTGATTGTATCATTTAAAATATTCTCTTTTCTATCAGGGAAAGGCTTGGAATTATTAACTGCTACCATCTGATCTGCTCTGTTTTGCAAAGCTGCAGGGAAAGAAATATGTGTGACATACAAATTACCACACAGTTCAAACCCTGGATAAAGGAAATTTCCTTTCTTGTGTAACCCAAAAGTAATGGTGTAATTTGCCTTCACTGCTGCTCTCATAATCTTGTCGCTATCTCCTTGCATACATAACGGTATATCGAGGCTAAATATTGCCTTTTGACTTTCATTAATTACAAAAAATGCTTTTTTATTTATGAGTCCGGTATAAAAAGCATGTTTTATTTTAGCAAAACAATTTATGTTTTTAATTATCAGAACTTTAAAAAAACGTTGTGAAATTTGTTTTACTTTAGGAACTTTATAAACTGAACTCATAAATATTTTTAAACCTCTATGATTTGTCCCACTCCGCCCTCAATAACTTTTTCGGGATACAAAGCTTTTATTTCTGCAATGTGTTGGGTGCAGTGCGTCGGGCAAATTACATCAAGGTTTTTGAACAATTCATAATCATCGAAACCATGCAATCCGCCAACAATGGCATAAATTTTTCCGAACTGCGAAGCGGCAGCCATGATATTTTTCATGTCGGGATGCGAGCATCCAACAATCAGTACCAGCCCTTTAGCAGTCTTTACCGCCATCGCCTGTTCTATTTCTTCAAGTTCGCCAGTTGAATAAAAATTTTCATACAACGTCATGGGCTTATCCACCTGAACAACCTTTTTGGTGTTGCGTACCCCTCTAAATGAAATCGGTACAAAAACAGTCACATTAGAATTTTCGTTAAGAAAGGCTGAAAGGCCACCAATATGATCGAAATGCGGATGAGAGATGAACACATCGTCAACGGAAGATGGCTGTATATCCAATTTTTGCATATTTTCGAGCAATATGGCACCGTTTGCCCCGGTATCGAAAAGGAATGTCCTGCCATGTGCCTCTACCAGGCACGAAAACCCCCAATCCGCTTTCAAATTATTTTGAAACAGGGTGTTGTCATAAAGGATGGTAATCTTCATTGTTGCTTTGCGATTTTAAATTTTCATAATCTCCGGAATTCTTGTCTTTCGCGTAGATTCTGCTATTTCATTGATTTCTTTAAGTAATTCGGCAGAAATAGGAACTTCCTTTTCTTCTTTTGAGAATTCAACATCTTTCATTCGCTCAATTTTTAAAAAAAGTTTCATGGGTTTTTCCATACGGGTAAACATCAGGTTATCGGCCACATCTTCCAGTATCCTTATTTTATCGGCAAGCGCGGTTGTGCTTACGGCAAAAGCATAGGTGCGGCTTTTAGTGTTTTGCAACGCATTTTTTAGCTTGTCGAGGATGGCTTCACCGTATGTTTTTGAAAAAAGCAACAGATTTAAAGCCGAGCCAAAAACCATGGTTCCCAATTCGGTTTTTTCAACCATATATTCAGCCATTTCAATGGCTTTGTCCCATATTTCAGGTATTACCACATTCGCCTTTATGGTATCTTCATTAATTTTTACACAATCTTTTGTAAAAGGGTCAAACTGGATAAAAGCAATTTTCCCTTTGTAATTATTTAAATCGGTACCGTATAGCTTAAGCATGGCAACCCTCACGAGTTCCCCTGATGGGTATTGCAGGGGCAACCCTATTAAGGAACCTCCTGCTTTAAGCCAGGCATCTACAAAGGCAAATTCAACCAGGGGTTTCCCTGTTCCGCCGGGGCCACTGATTAATGTGGATGAAGGAACTAAAATACCTTCGGGTAGTAGCTCTTCAAGCCATGGGATATTTGTTTTTAATTTTGTCATAACCATAATCGTTTAAATCCTTTCACCCTAATCCCACACCGGATATTTCCGTTCCGCAATTCGGGCAACATCCGTTGTATATTTCATTTTTTAAAATTCCGAAATTCATTCGGTCAATCAACACTTGTCCGCATGTAGAACATCTGGTTGTTTCATGTTCCAAGGCAACGTTTCCAACATATACATACCTGAGACCGGCCTCAAACCCGACGTCTTTTGCCATTTGCAATGTTTTTAAAGGCGTGGCAGGTACTTCTTGCATCTTCCAGCCCGGGAAGAACCTGCTGATATGCCAGGGAACATCCTTCCCCAGTTCTTCTGCCACAAAATTGGCCATATCACGTATTTCCTGCTGATCATCATTAATGCCTGGAATAATTAAGCTGGTAACTTCAAGCCAAATTCCCATTTGTTTTATTTTTTTCAAATTATCGAGTACGGGTTGTAAACGCCCGCCGATTATTCTTCGATACGTTTCATCGCGAAATGCTTTTAGATCGATATTGGCGGCATCGAGATGCGGGCCAATCATCTCCAGCATTTCATCAGTCATGTACCCGTTTGACACATAAATGTTTTTAATCCCCTCTTTATGTGCCATGACTGCAACATCAAAGCTGTATTCAAAAAATATTGTTGGTTCGGTGTAGGTATAGGCGATGCTTTTGCAACCTAAGTATTTGGCACTCGAAACAATTTGCTCTGGCGTCACCTTTTCCCCCGTTTCCAGAATTCCTTCATTGGAAATCTGTGAAATTTCCCAGTTTTGGCAAAAGCGACAGCGAAAATTACATCCGGGTGTAGCAATGGAATAGGCTTTTGAACCAGGGTAAAAATGGTACAAAGGTTTTTTTTCAACCGGATCGATATGCTGGGCAATGACCCTGCCATACACTTTTGTATAGAGTGTCCCGCCAATATTTTCCCTAACTCTACAAATTCCCGATTTACCGGGAAGAATCACGCACCGGTGGGCGCAAAGGTTACACTGGACTTTATCCCCATCAAGTCTCTGATATAAAGATGCTTCCTTCATAAAACCTTCAGCATTTTATCTAATGCAATCTTGGCTTTTGCATGAATTCTTTCAGGTACTCTGATTTTATATTCCATCGTTTCGAGCGATCGTTTAACCTTTTCAAGTGAAATGGCATTCATTCCCTCGCAAAGGGTGTGAACAGGATAGAACATTTTGTCATGATTATCTGTCTTTAAACGATGTATAAAATTATCTTCTGTGCCAACAATAAATTCCTGATGAAAAGAATTTTTGACAAATTGAGACATTTGCGATG
This sequence comes from Bacteroidales bacterium UBA4073, assembly GCA_002383425.1. Lineage (GTDB taxonomy): Bacteria > Bacteroidota > Bacteroidia > Bacteroidales > Tenuifilaceae > Tenuifilum. Next base: position 39,059 of record DFYV01000154.1, read on the forward strand.
TACTCCCGATAAAATCAGCAAGGTGCCTCACGGGCGCAGGGCATTCTGGATGTACAATAATTGCTGCTTTCGGGTGTTCTTTCTTTAAAATTATCAGATCATCTATCGAGATTTGTTCATGAACGTAACAATAACCATCCCAAAGTTGAATCATCTTACCTGATTTTTCGGCCACATAAGAGCCCAGGTTTCTGTCGGGCACAAACAATACCATTTCACTATTCAGTGAATTAACCACATCCACGGCATTTGCCGAAGTACAGCAAATGTCAGTTACCGCTTTTACCTCTGCAGAGCTGTTTATGTAGCTAACAACTTTAAGCTCAGGATTCTTTTTCTTTATTTCGTTAACTTGTTGCGCTGTTGCCATATCGGCCAAACCACAGCCTGCATATCTGTCGGGTAGCAGCACCGTTTTGCAGGGATTGAGGATAGCGGCGGTTTCGGCCATAAATTGCACACCGCAAAAAAAATAACATCAGCATTTGTCTTAACCGCTTTCCTGCTCAGATCGAGCGAGTCGCCCACGTAATCGGCAATGTCCTGTACTTCGGCTGGTTGGTAAACATGCGCCAGAATAATGGCATTTCTTTTCTTTTTGAGCAGGTTAACAGATTCAGCTAACTCTTTATCCGTTCCCATCTCGCACTTCTATTTACGATTTCGGAAACCTTCCCTGCTCTTTAAGAAATTCTGTCGCCAAATAGTTTGGTTCCTATCCTGACTATTTTAGCACCTTCCCCAAGGGCAATTTCGTAGTTGTTGCTCATACCCATCGAAAGGTAACACATTATGCGGAATTGCCATTTGTTAAATTAGATCGAACAGGCCTTTAGTGGTCTTAAAGTATGGCTTGGTGAAACCACCCCTATCGCTTGATATTATTTTACTCTCCGTGAATACGTTTTTTCTTCTCCAATAGTTCGTCGTGGCTTTCACGATATTCCGGGTTGGGGATAATTGCTTCAACAGGGCATACCGCAGCACATTGCGGTTCATCAAAAAAGCCAACACACTCGGTGCACAGGTTTGGGTTAATTACATAAATTGAATCACCTTCCGAAATCGCATCGTTCGGACACTCACTTATACATATCCCACATGAGGTACAATCATCTGTAATCATTAGTGCCATAGTAAACCTCCTTTTATTTTAAATTACCTTCAAATATAAAAAATATTCTCACTAAATATACAAATTTATTTAGATTATTTTCAAATAAATAAATCAGATTTGACTGCCTTGTTTACTACTTTTGTTTAGTGCCTTAATCCCGTTAAAATAGTAGCCAACGTAAAATAAATAAAACACTGACAAAGAATATTTTATCAAACGTTTTACCTTGAAAGTGCTGGTTTTACACTGACCAACAGCAAGAGCAATTGCTATCGTGTTGTATATAAACATATTAAAAAATTTCTTATAAACGTTACAGGTAGAAGAATTTATTGATGAGTATGCTCCGAAAACCACGAAAGCACGATGAGAGGATTTAAATTTTGAATTAGAAATAAATATTAATATTGAGAAATACAGAACTCCTTACCTATCGTAGTTTAATCTGTCGCAAATTTATAAAGTATAACAATGGGTGCCAATCCGATGTAATCCAATAAACCCATGCAAAAGCCCCGAAGGGGCGATAAGAGTATAACAACGGGCGTAAGCCCATTGTCACGCAGTAAACCCCTACAAAAGCCCCGAAGGGGCGACAGTATTAATTATACAAGCACCTCTCATCGCATCCAATTCCATGTTCACTAAGCAATTGATTAATTTCATCTTCCCACGATACTTTTGTATGATGTTGCTGTTGATTCTGAATATATTCCCCCCGTTCGACTGAGGCTTTTGGGTTGGGCGTATGTTAGCGAAACGTACCTGGGTCTTATGTATGCCATCAGGTTATGAATTTGTGTCGTCCCTTCGGGACTTTTGTAAGGTTTTTTGTTTTATTGCCCACGACAATAGTCGTGGGTTATACTCTTTAGTCCCTTCGGGACTTTAACCCCCAACAACAGTCAGGGGTTATACTTTTAAGTCCCTTCGGGACATTATTTACCATCCAATCACAATATTATTGAAATTTTGTTTGTAAGGTGAGATATTTTACATTTACCTTATATTCGTACTTTTGAGGAAAATCATGACATTTTCAGTTTACGTACAAAAATTAATAAAAGATTGATATACGAACAACCGGTAATGAGTTCCAATATTCAATTTAGGTTTCTACTCCTTTTTAACAAGGGAATCAAATTCGTTGGCTAAACCTTTATATTCTATTAAATCGCAGTAAACCGAGCCTACAAAAATTTCAAACCTTACCCGGATTGGCACAAGATTGGCATCATTTGAAAACCAAATTGTCATATCATCTTTGGTTTTAAAAACCCTACCCGTTATTACCACGGGCATAAACTTCATACACATAACCTTGCCAAACCTTGTTTTAATGGTTTCGTATCCTTTAAACCTCACGATAAGGGGATACTTTTCGTCGGTAAAATAGGTATCAACGGTAATGATTTGGTCGGGTTTCAGTGGCGGATGGGTTAACATCTTATTCCTTAAGTAGTAAACCGACGAAAGTATATCCTGGCATCCTTTAACAACCACCACTTTACCTGTTTTAGAGCTGATAACTATCGACGAATCGGATCTACTCCAGTGATCCCATACTTGCGTGCTGTAATGCCTGTAACGCCCCTCATGTATGTTCCGAATTGAAAAGTAAGGCCAATGGGTGGCTGGATCAGTATAACTTTCGTAGGTATCGTTCACATTGTAAAGCGTGTTAGCTATACCAACCGTGCGGCCATTTAGATACAAATGGTAGGCGGGCTTATTTTCATACATTAGTTCATTTACCTGAAGCACTGCCTCCCCTCCGTTTATAAAGCCATAGTAGATTTGATATTTTAACATCTCCCCACCCTTGAATGCCCTTTTACTACCTTGGGGAAATGCATTCAGGTTTAGGAAGTTAATAACCAGTAAAAGAAGTATGCTAACTTTAGGGAATAATCTTATTCTTTGGCGTGGTTGCCACAAAATCCTTAAGGTAAAAGGGCTCAAAATAAGCTGTATCGTCAAATTCTTCATTGATATATGCTTTTAATGCCAAAGGCAGCATAAAGCGCGCCGATGGTTCAAAACGTTCGATAAAAATAGCATTTTGATTTGTAATTACGTTCTTACACTTAACCGATCCATCACCAAAAAAAAACACTTTTTGATGTTCAAGATATTCGTTAAAGGAATTTTCTTCAATAACTAACGCCTTAACATCCGATATGGGTTCCCCCAAGGTATTGAATAATGCGGAGTAAACCTCCATACGCCGTGCATCAATCATAGGGCAAAGAAGTGCTTCCGCAGATATGCTGGAATCAGATAGGATAAATCCTACTGCCATTGAATGCAGACTTCCAATACCAATAAGCGGAATACCTGCTGAATAGCAAATTCCCTTTGCCATGGAAACGCCAATCCTTAACCCTGTGTATGACCCAGGTCCCTTGTTAACTGCAACTGCATCAAGTTGTTTGACAGATAATTTGGATGAATGTAGCAATTCGCTGATCAGCAATGGAAGCTGGGTTGAATGCGCCCGGGGGTCAGATACCTCCCTGTCCCCAAGTAAGCCATTTTCATCGCCAATTGCCACAGAGCAAACTGTTGTTCCTGTTTCAATGCACAATATTTTTGCCATCGTTCTCCAATACCTATTCCACTTTAAAGAGTTCTTCCCTGTTCTTTACCTTACTTATTAATATCTTATCCTTTAAATTACGAGATATTGCGCTGTAAGGCGCCGTAACTACCTCTTCATCTCCTTTTAGCCCTTCAATAATCTCAATGTACTGGTTATCCTGAATTCCGGTTTTTACCTCTACCATTCGGGCAGTATCGCCTTTAGCTATAAATACCACCTCCTTGGGTTTATTAACATTTACCGGTTCACTATTTGATGGTTCAGTACGTTCCTCCACCTTTTCCCACTCCTCCACCTTTTTCAAGGTATCAATACGGGTGGTAACGGCAAGAATGGGAATGGTCAGAATATTTTGCTTTGTATTGGTGAGAATTTCAACGGTGGTGGACATCCCAGGTCGAAAGGGACTGGTTTTTGAATTGGTGAGAAGATCCTTATATGAATCCTCAAGAAGGAATATTCGCACCTCAAAATTGGTAACCTGGTCGGTTGTAATACCCTGAACGTTTGCTGTATTTGCTATTTGAGTAACCACTCCCTTAAACTTTCGATCAAGGTAAGCATCAACCTCAATTAGCGCAGTGTCGCCAATTTTCACCTTGACAATATCGTTTTCGTTTACTTCTACCCGAGCTTCCATGCGGTTTAGGTTGGCAATTCGCATAATCTCAGTACCAGCCATTTGAATGGTACCAACTACCCGCTCGCCAAGCTCAACGTTCAACTTTGATACAGTACCTGCTATGGGTGCGTATATAGTTGTTTTACGGAGATTTTCTTCGGCTTCGCGCAACGATGCCTCTGCGCTTTCCACGCTAAAACTGGCAGCATTTAACTCTGCCTGAGCTACCTCAAGGTTGGTTCGTGCTGTTTCAAACTCCGATTCCGAAATGGCTTTTTGCTCAAATAGTTGTTTACTCCTTTTAAACGTAAGTTCCGACTGTGCCAGCTGGGCTTTTGATTGAATCAACCTGGCGTTAGCTGAATTTACTGCTGCTATTGCCCGCTCCTTTAACGATATGTACGTATCGGGTTTAATCCGGCAGAGTAAACTTCCATTTTCTACCCAGTCTCCTTCCTTTACAGGCAAATCAGTAATCTCGCCCGATACCTCGGAGCTGATTTTAACCTCTACCTCCGGTTGGATTTTCCCGTTCGCCATTATTGATTCAGTTATTGTGCGATATTCAGGCTTTTCAACATAAACAGGTATGGTTAAGGGTTTACCAATCCATCCCTGTTTCTTGGCCACCACTACAAAAACTATCAGAATAACGACTGCTCCAAGCAGGTATTTCAGAAATCCCTTTTTCATTTGATTAGTATTTATGGTTTTACTTCTACCTTAATGTTTATTGATGTTGATTTTACTTTATGGTGAGTCTTAACTACAGCTTAAGAGGCATTCCTTTGTAAAACTCAAGTATCTTAATTTTGAAAATTAACTCATATTTAGCCTGTAACAAGTCGTTTTCTGCTTGTGCCAGCTTGTTTTTTGCCGTTGTATAATCAAGTGCGGTAACCAAACCAATGTTAAACTTACTTTCGGTGTACCTGAACGATTCTTCGGAAGCAGCTTTGCTTTTGTGCGATGCCTGTAATTTTTTTTCGGCAGCCACGGCATCGGTATAAGCCTGCTGAATGTTCTTATATAGCGCATTACGTTCGCTTTCCAATGCCAGCTGAGAATTCATTAAACCAATACGAGCTGTCGATACCCTGTTGCGTGCGCTTAAACCATTGAAAATGGGAATGCTAAGGCTCAATCCAACTGATTTACTGGAGTTATCTTTTATTTGAGTAAAAAATGGGTCGCCAGTAAAATCGTAACTATCCTGAATACGGTACTGTGCACCTGAATTGTAGTTAGCACCCAGCGATAATCGTGGTTGAAGCCCACCCCTGGCAATCCTTAGCCCAAGCTCAGAGCTTTGTAGTTTAAACCTGGCACTTTGAATTTGGGGCATTATTTCTTCAGCTGTCTTAAAAATCTGAACCGGGTTTTCAGTCATCAACATAACGCTATCTACCTCAGGTATTACTGGCTTTTCAATATAAAATCCCTCAGTAGATTTCAGCTCAAGAAGCTGGGTTAAATTGAGGTACGAAAGGGTTAGCTGGTTTTGAGCATTTACAAGTTGAAGCTCATCCGAAGCTAAAAGGGCTTCAACCTCATACAAATTGCCCTCGGGCAAACTACCAGCCTCTACTAAAACCTTTGTTCTACTAAGCTGCATTTCCGACAGTTCAACCTGCCGTTTTTCTACTTCAACCAGCTCCTGTTGATAAAGTATTTGCAGGTAAAGCGATGCAATAGTCAAGGCAATGTCATTCTTAACGCTCTCCACATCGGCAACCGACGCCTTAAGGTTAAACTGATTTTGCTTGCGGGAGTTGGTTAGCTGAAGTCCATTGTAAATGGGTATTCCCGTACTTAACGAATAACTGGTTGCCTGGGTATTGAGCGCCTCCTTGGTGTTGGTAACATAATTGGTTACCAAACCAAAACTGTAAGAATGGTTTGCACTGAGATTAAGTGTAGGTAAAGCATCCATTTTTGACTGTAAAAGGTTTACCTCACTTACCTTTATGTTGAGTTCCTGCTGCTTAACCTGAATGTTATTGGTCAAAGCATACTCAATACAACGCTCAAGCGTCCAGGTTTCCTGCGAATTAGCTGTTGAAATAAATACCAATAAAATAAAGGTAACGACGATAGATTTTCTCATACTAATGAGCCATTTAAATACTTGACGTTTTAAAATCCATTAAGTTTAAAATTTCGAAAAAATTTTCAACTCTTATTACCTTCGAAATTAAATCAATAAATCAAAACTACATAAATTGGATTGTTAAATTAGGTTGATGCTTGTAAACCCAATTTACTTAATTAAAGTCAGGTAGCTGTACCACGTCGAGTTCCAACTTTTTGGGTATTTTAATAGTTTCGTACTCAAAGGATTCTGTATCAACCACAACTGCCTGAAACCGCCCAAGCGAACATGTTCCAGAGTTAAGGTAAATCTTTTTACTATTCAGGTAATAAATTTTATGTGATTCGAGTTTATGGGTATGCCCAAGTATCACCATATCATACTTCTTCAACAGCTTCAGGGCATACATTAAATACTTAAATGTGTTGTACTTTCGGGGAATGCGATTAACATCATCAAAGTAATTTACCGCACCGTAAAAGGTTCGTTCTATCCACCGAATCCGAACCAGTAATTTCAGGGTTGAATACATGGTTATGCTAAAAAATCGCCCTAATCGGGTACCATTCAAAAAGTCGGCCTTATGCCCATGTTCTATGTGAATGGTTTTTCCCGTTGAATTGGTTATCTGATAATGATCCAGGGTGTGTTTTACCCATACATCGTGGTTCCCACGAATTAGTATAAAACCCTTTTGGGTAAAGTACTCTATTATTTTAGTATTTGTTTCGGCAATCTCATTGTACGAATACTTATAAAGGTCGAATGTATCGCCGTTTAACACAACTTTCTCAACACCATAATGCTCAATAACCCTTTCGAGAGTATCAATAAACTTTTTAACCTTCCAGCCAAAAGTCCCTAACTTCCTTCCCGTATCGATATGCAAATCGGATATTACCAGTAAGATCATGTGCTAATTTTTATACTAATGTAAGAATAAACTTTATCCCATTAGCAACTGTTTAACCCGCTCCATTTCACTCCTCATTAGTTTTTCAGCATTTCTGGAATAACCTACGAATGGTATAAGAACGACCTTTACCTTTCCTGTTTCTGGTTTTAGGTATGCTACTCCCCCTACTGGCCAATATGTCAACGAAAGTTTATTTGCAAACTTTACCGCTTTTTTTTCGGCCGAAAACTTTAACATGGGATATTCTTTCTGGAATACATCTCTGAAATGGTTAAAATTCCTTATAGCAGTGTCAAACTCATCAACTAATTTATGACCAAAAACTGGCTCATCGAACGAGTCCGATTCCAAATACCCTGTGGTTGGTCGTATAAATAACCAAATAAAGCCAAAGAAAAATGCCATAAATAGAAGACCTGAAATAATTAACTCCAAAAATGCTTGCATTCTAAATATTTCGTTTCCATTTATTATCCATCTAACCAAAAACATGGTTGGTAAATAGATGCAGGTAGCAATTACAGAGACGGTGAAAAAATACCTTTTCATATAATTTAATTTTACAACAAATATAGTGGTTCTGTCAAAAATGAGTGAGGTTAATTACTCAGTTTATAAAAATTTTTAGGTCAAAATGAAGAATTACAAAATCAAAGCCATATAAAACCTGTTGTGTTCTTACAAAATCAAAACAACACGATTTGCCAAGTTTAAATCAATTGAATGACTAATGGGTACTGATACTTCAAATTACTTATTTTTGCGGGGTAAAATAAAGGAAATGAAAAAGGGGACTGATTTAGTGCATTGGTTTGCCGTTTACACCAAGCCTCGTAACGAAAAAAAGGTTTACGCCCGTTTGGTTGAAAAAGGCATTGAAACATTTCTGCCTTTGCAGAAAAGGCTTAAGCAATGGAGCGACAGAAAGAAGCTGGTCGATGAGCCCCTTTTCCGTTCCTATATCTTTGTTCGTATTGGTCAAAAGGAATACTACAATGTGCTCAACACCATGGGTGTTGTAAGGTTTGTTACATTCGAAGGCAAAGCTGCTCCCATACCCGATAGGCAAATTGATCAAATTAAAGAGTTACTTGTTCAGGATATTGAACTTGAGGCCGTTAGTGGAATAATTGAACCCGGCACAAAAGTTGAGGTGCGGTTCGGCTCGCTTCAGGGCATCGAGGGCGAAATGGTTGAACATGCTGGCAAAAAGAAAGTGATAATTCGTATCGACCACATCAGCCATTCGCTGCTTGTTACCCTACCAGCTGGGTATGTGATTGTTAAAAAATAAACAGGGCCTTTTGCCCTGTTTATTCTATGAGTCCAGTCAAAAAAGCCCAAAAGCAAACACGTCATTGCGAGGAGGCACNNTCTGTTGCTCAAAGAGATATAGATTGCTTCGCTTCGCTCGCATTGACGAGAATACCTTGTTAGACTGGACTCTTCTATTCAAATAGAAAATCTAAGTCATCGTCAGGATAAACTTCACGTGGAGGGTATCCATTTTTAAATATTCGGGCAGGTTTTGGTCCTATTAGCTTAAACTGAACATCTTCGAGCTTAATCATGGTGCCCTCACGAAGTCCAACAACATATACCTGAGGATCCATTACCAAAAATTCCATTATTCGTTGTTCACGTGTCTCTCCTGCATGACCTTCCGGATTGGCATCAAGGTAGTGGGGATTTATCTGAAAGCGTACCAGGCTGAATGCGCCAAAACTATCTGGTTCGGTTATGGGCATGTCATTGGTAGTACAAATTGTTGGGCAAGCAACGTTAGCTCCTGCACTCCATCCAATATATGGGGTTCCGCCAAGTACTTTGTTTCTTACTGCCTCAATAATATCGGTTTGCTGTATGGTTTTTATAAGCTTAAAGGTATTTCCTCCACCAACCACAATTGCTTCGGCTTCCTGAACGGCTAACTTGGCATTCCGATGGTGATGAATTGAATCAACCTCAACCCCAAACTCACTGAATCGCTCTTGCACCTTCTGTTCATACTCGTCGTAACTAAAAGTTACAGCAGCCCAGGGTAAGAATAGAACCTTTTTGATGCTGCCCAGAAATTTTTCGATTTCCTTTTTAGGGTGTTCAAGGTAACCCCCACCGGCATTGGTTGAGTTACTTATGAGTAAAAGTCGAACCATCTTTTATTTTTTTATGGTGTAAATGTACAAAAAGAATCTTACCATCAAACCTTAAAAGCTACTATAAAAGCATCATCATTAAGTTCAAGGGTTTGCAAAAAATTATTGGCCAACTCTTTTTGTTCAGCAAACTCCATTAAATCAATGCTTTTGACAATTTTACGGATTTCGTTTAACGAATCTTTTCCGTTGCCACTGCCATACAAATATACAATATCGTCAGGTCGAAGATTTATCCATTGCCCAGCATTGCTAAAAATAAATGAGCCAAACTGCCGGTAGGCCATGTTTTCCGGACAAAGACTAAAAATTCTATTTCCCTGGAGAACGAATGAAAAAAGCGATATGGTATTTTCCCCCAGCGACTGAAATAATGGATCGGTGGTTACAAACTGGTTTATTTTATCCTGTAATCCTTGGTTGAATTCACCATGCAGTTGAAAATACTCAATGGCAATATTATATACGTTGATGTTCAATAAATCGCAGCAAGTATTTGGCTGACCATTTAATACCGCATAGCAGAAAGTATAGCCCTTATAGCTAAAATGGAAAAAGTAATGATTTTCCCTTTCAGGTCTGTTCTGGAGTCTTGCATCCCACCATGCGGTAAAATACCCTTCAAGATTAAACCCTTTTTTTACCATTTCGAGGTTACTAAGGTTTTGGGAAATGTTTTGAAAAATATGGTTACGGAGTAACTCAAAGTTTTTAAGCGCACTTTTTCTTCTGCGGTTTTCAAAAAACATCAAAGCAGCCCAAACAACCAGAGCCACAATAAAGATGAGGGATAGCAAAAAAAACAAACGTTGCGTTTTAAGCTTAGCATTAATGGCGTTAATCTCCTGCTCTTTCATTTCAGACTCATACCGTGCCTGGAGTTCCTCAATTTTTTGAATCGACTCGGAGTTAAGAATGGAGTCCTTGATGGCAATATGGGTAAGTAAATACCCATACGCCCTGGGGTAATCGTTTAGCTTAACGTAGCAATCGGAAAGTAACCTGTTACAATCGCTCTCAGCATCCTTTAAACCTATCTCCTTGGCCTTTATTAGTGATGCCTCAAACAATCCAATGGCTCGTTTAATATTTCCCTGTGCAAGCAGAACCTGACCCAAATTCTTTTGGGTATAACAAATTCGCGATACACTTTTTAGTGATTCAAATATATCGAGAGCGTTTTGATGGTATAGCAAAGCGTTATCGAGCTGGTTTTGCTTATAGTATAACGACCCTATATTATCCTGTATAATGGCTACGCCAATTGATATCCCTAAGGAATCGTATATTTGAAGCGATTTTAGGTAGTATTCGAGAGCCTCGTCTAGCTGTCCAAGTTCCATGTAGGCACTCGCAATGTTATTCGATGCTCCTGCTATTGCTCGTTTATTCCCTTTTACTTCATTAATATCAAGGTACTCCCTGAAAAATTCTATGGCTTTGGGATAGTTTTCACGGTAAAAATGAATTTGCCCAATGCTATTAGAGGCTATTCCAATTCCTTCAGCATAACCAATTTGACGGTAAATGTCCAAAGCGTTCAGGTAGTACTCCAGCGCCTTGTCGTATTTTCCCCAATTCCGGTAAATTAGCCCAATGTCGTTTTGAATGCCCGCATAAAGTTTTGCACTGTCAAGGTAATAGTATATAGCCGCTGCACTTTCAAGATTTTCAAGCGAAAGCTTAAACTCACCCATTTTCATGTAGCTGAAGCCAATCTGATGCAGGGCGTTGGCAATCCAATGGCGTTCCTTTGTGCGTTCAGCAATTTCAATGGCTTTTTGCCAGTACTCAAGGCTTCGTTCGTAATTACTATCAGAATAAGCTATAGCCAATTCCGACAGAATCCGATACCTATCCGCTTCTGAGGTCTGCCTTTCGAACGCTTGGTTTAGGCTATCGATTGGGGAATTCTGTGCCATGCCTAAATTGAAAAGCATGGTACATGCAGCATATAAGGCTATTAAGCTAAGCTTTTGCACCTGAATGAATTTGCCCTAATTTAAGAAAAATGAACAAAATGATAAAAGATAGTTGGAAAAATTACGTTTGACTCAACTCTTAGTATTCATTACCAAAAAATGGATTCAATATCCAAAATAAGAAATTCAAAACAATATGATTTAAAAGAAAGCAAAATAAGTTTTGATATTGTGATTTTGAATTTGTTTAGAATTTAGTGCTTTGGATTTAGGATTTTTAGACAAAAATGCGTCAATTTATTTTACTATGAAATTTTTGTAAAATATTGATTCTCAACTATGAGTCAGGACGTCTGAAATTACTGCTTTATCACCTTCTTTATCACCTTGCTTTTGTCACTTTCGATTGTTAGCAGGTAAATTCCTCGATGAAGATTGGCGCAATCGATTCGAAAACTTCCGGTAACATCAACCTTACTGTACACAACCTGTCCAACCAGATTACTCATAGTAACTGAATATTTATCGATACATTGGCATTCAATTAGTATGAAGTCATTAAAAGGATTCGGAAATACCGAGATGCGCGTTACCATTTCATCGGGTACTGCAGTGGCTGGACTAACAGTATAGGAATTTATATTGCTCAACGTCTGTTGCCCCTCGGCATCGTAGGCTTTAACCCGGTAATAAACAGTAGTTTGCGTTGGATTTGCGGGTATAGCAGAACTATACAATCCACCTGTCCCGCTCATCGACAAATTATTATTCAAATTATTCTCGTTTATACCCCAGAGCAGAAAAATATTTCCAAGCCTTCCTTCAGGGTCGCTTACATTAGCGTTAACGGTTACACCATCAACCGATGTAGGATTGGCAGGCGTATGTGTTAGGTTTGTTACCACCGGAAATTGGTTAAGGGCAACCGAAAATGACCCGTTATAGTATGCGGTATCTTGAGAGTTATTAATTGCAGTGATTTTAAAATAGATTGTGGTTGGATTTGATTGCGAAGCAATTGGTGCACTATAAATGTTCCCATCTGCTTGCATTTCGTAACTTACGTTCATACTTGCCGATGAGTATCCCCAACTTAGCAGTGCTTTATTTACTGTACCATCGCTATCGGTTATACTTGACGATACGGTAATGGTTTGGCGTGTTACCGGTGATGCGGGCGATACAGTAACATTCGTTATCAAAGGATTTGAATTTGATGCAGAATCCACGTTGATGGTAAAACTCTGCGGGGTCTGATTAGTTCCATCCGATGCCACCAGAACTACCTGATGACCACCCACATCGTTATTATTAGGAGTGCCGCTCAATGTTGCAGTTCCATTACCGGTAGGATTTAAGCTAAGCCAGGCAGGTTTTTGTGATGCCGAAATTGTTAAGGGTGATCCGTTTCCTCCTGTTACTGTTACATTATATGTGTAAGCCACACCAGCCGTTGCCGATGTTACGGGAGTACTTGTAAAGGTAATGGGGACTGAACCACCCCAAACAAGCTGAGCGTATTCCGGGTGATCGATAAAGGGATTACGGTTATGCTGATAGTTGCTGTAAACAACATTATTACGGTCAATCTCCTTTTGGCTTACCGGGTCCTGCTGATGCCAGCTGAGCAGCAAATCGATATACCACTGTTCGTATGCAGGGTACTTTGTCCCATCAAGTATAGCATTTACTTCTAAATTACTTGCCCACGAAATTACCAAATCTTCGTAACGCGTTACCATGTAAAAGTAGGTTCGGGCAAAATCGCCCTTGTACTCATCAATTGGCTCAAATACAGTTAGAGTTGTACCCGATGCTGTTGATGTTCCCAATTTGCTTCCATTCAGCGATGTCCATGTAACCGTTGAGGCTTCACCAAATATGTAATTGCTCCTTTTACTGTTAACATATCCATCGGTTGGATATAGATGGAACAAATCAGAATACATGGGGCTTGCCTCATCAAACCAGCTTTTGGGAAAGGAGTGCTCCCTGTTGTAACAATCGCCTTCAGAGCCATAGTTCCCGCATTGATCTGAACCAAAGGAATACTCGTACGGCGGTGTTCCTCCGGGTATATCGGAGTACATGTCCCATACCTTTCCGTTACTTTTCTTATCGGTGTACTGGAATGCCGTCCATAATTCATCGTATGAAATAATACTATGGTTCTTTATGATATTCCACAAAGCCGTCTTAAGCTCTGCTCCCGTTTTTCCTTCGGCTGTGGTATAGTAACCATTCGGAATTTGTGCAAATACTTGAACTGAAAGGGCTACTACCAATAACCCTAAACTAAAAGCCATCCTAATTTTGTGCTTCATAATAACTGGTAAAATTAATTGCAAATAACCAGGTCAACGGGTTTATCATGCTCCGACACAGGAACCGAGTCAATTAGCTGGAACTCATAGGCAACGCCAACCTTAACCGCATTGGTAAGCAAAGGGATGGTTTTGTCGTAGTAGCCCTTTCCTCGTCCAAGCCTATTTCCCTTGCGGTCGAATGCCACACCGGGTATTATGGCAAAATCAACTTCTTCGGGTTTAACCAGTAAACCGGTATGGGGTTCCATTAATCCAAAGCCTGACCCTGATTCCATGTGTTCAACTCCTGTAAACAACCTCAACTCCAGCTCATCGCCAACCACTACCGGAAGCACAATTCTTTTACGGCCTGCCCACTTAGTAACAAACTCGTGGGTATCTATTTCATCGGGTAGCGACCAAAAAGCAAGGACTGTTTCGGCCTTTTTGAACTGTTCCATACTTTCAATTTCAGCAAAAACAAAACCTGCCTTTTTCCTGGCAATATCAGGGTTAAGGTTCAACTTTTTAGCTTTTATAGCTTTCCTTATCTGTCGTTTAAACTCTTTTAAACTCATAATTAAATGTTACGAAAAAAATAGCAAAAAGTTTTATTACTCTTAGATTTACAGTGCAAATTCAAAACTTAGTTCTAAAATCTCATTCTTTCTTTTACTTCCCATAATCCCCATCAACTCATCATCACATCAACAAATAATTATTTACTAATGTTTAGCACTTAATTTTTCATGGGTTATGAACTTGAAATACAAACACATACAATCTTCGTGTTCTTTGTGAATCCCTTTGAGACCTTTGTGGTAAAAATCCAAATCACTGAATATAACCACAAAAAACACAAAGTAAACTCAAAGTTTCACAAAGTAATAAATATAAATTGGAGTTATCAATAGTTTGATAATGAATTAGATGATATTTCAATTCATTTGTAAATATTTGATTTATAGAATAATGAGTCCAGTCTAAAAAGGT
>DFYV01000170.1 GCA_002383425.1 Bacteroidales bacterium UBA4073
AAAGGCATTTATAAACTCTATATTCTAAATTCAAAACAATATGATTTATTAGAAAAGACAGGATAAGTTTAGAGATTGTGATTTTGAATTTTGAAATTGTTTAGGATTTAATGCTTTGGGTTTAGGATTTTTAGACAAAAAAGCGTCAATTTATTTTACTATGGAATTTTTGTAAAATATTGATTTTCAGCCATGGGTCAGGAGGTCTGAAGTTAATAGTTGTTTAAGATGTACCGGTGCAATTGCTTCAATTGATTTAAGTTCAATAATAACTTTGTTCTCAACAATCAAATCGGCTCTAAAACCAATTTCCATTTTTAAGTCATTCCATATAGCTGGAATTGCTTTTTGTTTTTCTACAAATAATCCAATATTTGTTAATTCGTAATACATAATTTCTTCATAAACAGACTCTAATAAACCTGGTCCGAGTTTGTAATGTATATTAAATGCAGCAAATAATTTTTGAAATTTCGTTTTCAGTCATATATCTTTGCGTCTTTGCGTCTTTGCGAGAACAAATTATTTAAGAGTTCTGTAAAATTGATTAAAAATTTTTAACTTTATACACTTGTATTTGAAAAATGCCCAAATCCATCACCTTTTTTACTAAATACCCAAAATTAACTTGTGGTAGTTTATATTGCGTAAACATTGAGCCCTACTCTAACTCCCAGTCGAAACCATCCTTACGGTCACGAACAATTACGCCTAACCTGGCAAGTTCTTCACGAATTTTATCCGAAGTGGCAAAATCCTTACGCTGCTTTGCCTCAAGGCGAATACTCAGAAGCATATCAATCAACTTGCCAGTTAACTCGGCATGTTTCGTTCCTGAAGTTTGCTCATCCTCAAGCCCAAGCACATCGAACACTATGGTTCTGAAGAATGATTTAAGCTCGTGTAAGTCGAACTCCGTAATGCTTTCCTTGCCTTCGGCAAGCAGGTTAATTTGCCTTACCCAATCGAAAAGCACAGCAATGGCAACGGGGCTGTTAAGGTCATCGTTCAGGGCTTCGTAAACCTTTTCCTTAATCAAATTAACCTGAATACTCGATGTGGTAGAGGGTTTAATACGGTCAAGTTGACGGTTAGCAGCCATCAGGCGTGCAAGGCCCTTTTCGGCAGCCTGCAATGCCTCGTTCGAGAAATCGAGAGTTGAGCGGTACTGCGCCTGAAGCATAAAAAACCTTATGGCCATAGGGCTGTAAGCCTGATCAAGGAGTTTATGTGAACCGGTAAACAGCTCCTCCAGCGTGATAAAATTTCCTAACGACTTGCCCATTTTTTGGCCGTTAATGGTAATCATGTTATTATGCATCCAGTATCGAACGGCCTGTTTACCATTAGCCGCTACGCTTTGTGCAATTTCACACTCATGGTGCGGGAAAAGCAAATCCATACCGCCCCCGTGGATATCGAATGGCTCACCAAGATACTTGGTACTCATGACAGAACACTCAACGTGCCAACCAGGAAACCCCTCGCTCCAAGGTGATGGCCAACGCATGATATGCTGAGGTAATGCTTTTTTCCATAGGGCAAAATCGAATGGATTCTGTTTTTCGTCCTGACCCTCAAGCTGGCGGGTATTGGCCATTAAATCATCAATATTCCGGCCGGAGAGAATGCCATAGGTATGCTTTTTGTTATACTTTACCACATCAAAGTAAATGGAGCCATTACGCTCGTAGGCAAAGCCATTGGCAATTATCTTCTTAACCAGCTCTATTTGTTCAACTATATGCCCCGATGCCCGAGGCTCAATACTTGGCGATAACGCGTTTAGCAGCCTCATGGCACTATGATACCTCTCAGTGTAGTACTGAACCACCTCCATGGGTTCGAGCTGCTCCAGCCTGGCTTTTTTGGCTATTTTATCCTCGCCTTCATCGGCATCGTTTTCCAGATGCCCAACATCGGTGATGTTCCTGACGTAACGTACCTTATATCCCAAGTGCTTGAGATATCTAAAAAGTAAATCGAATGTTATTGCCGGACGAGCATGGCCAAGATGCGGATCGCCATAAACAGTTG
This sequence comes from Bacteroidales bacterium UBA4073, assembly GCA_002383425.1. Taxonomy (GTDB): domain Bacteria; phylum Bacteroidota; class Bacteroidia; order Bacteroidales; family Tenuifilaceae; genus Tenuifilum. The sequence goes on from DFYV01000170.1 coordinate 2,038, forward strand.
GACCACAAACATAAAGGCCCACATGAGGTGGATTCAACGGTTCAAAAACCTCTTTCCTACGGGTAAGTGTATTGTAAATAACCAACTTGCTCATAACAATAAATTAAATGAATTTTTTACAAAATAATTGGGGATGATGATGTAGAACTCAATGGATTTGCCCTAAAAATAGAGGCAACATCGGCAAAAATTATATATCTGGCATTCCCTATTCATGCTTGCAAAGGTACTGAATTTTCATTAAAGCAAATAGTGGGATTGATGAATGATAGAGTCCAGTCAAAAAAGGCCAAAAGCAAACGCGTCATTGCGAGGAGGCACGACGAAGCAATCTGTTGCTCANNAGATATAGATTGCTTCGCTTCGCTCGCAATGACGAGAATACCTTTTTAGACTGGACTCATGATATTTTTTAAAGCTGAAACTTAGCTAGTGCTTTTTATTAGCAGAAGAGAGAGGTCATGTCCTCCTTTTTCTGCATTTTGAATTTTGAATTTTGTTGATTTTGTATTAGGTTTGATAAATTTTCTACCCATGAACAAGCTTGTGCGCTATATAATAATTGGATTCATTGTGGCGTTGGTTGCCTTCCTGGTGTGGTATTTTTCATCGATAGTAGCCTACATCCTTATATCGGCAGTACTTAGCCTTATGGGAAAACCTATTGTTGATCTCATCTCAAAAATCAAAATTAAAAATTGGTCGCCTCCCCGATTCATTGGGGCAATCATAGCCCTGCTTACCCTTTGGCTACTCTTTATCGCATTTTTCAGGGTAATGATACCCCTGGTAATTTCACAGTTCAACGAGTTAGGAACTATTGATGTACAGGCTCTGGTAGTTAAGTTTGCCGAGCCAATTAATTCGATTCAACAGTTCATCCAAAACTATTTGCCTGCAAGTGCGCAAGGGTTTGTACTTCAAGATTTTCTTATAAGTAAGATCTCGGGTATTTTCACTGTATCAATGATAACAGATGCCTTTTCATCAACTGCAAATTTACTGGCTAACCTTTTCATAGCCTTGTTTTCCATAAGCTTTATCACCTTTTTTTTCCTTAAGGACGACACACTTTTTTTCAATAGCGTTATCCTGCTTTTCCCCGAAAAGTACGAGGCACAAATAACACGAGCGCTTATAAGCATTACTAAACTCCTGCGTCGTTACTTTATTGGCATTTTAATTGAAAGTACAGGGATAATGCTGCTCGATACCATTGGATTAAGCATTGTTGGGATACAATTCCAAACTGCTATAGTAGTAAGCTTATTAGCAGGGATATTGAATGTTATTCCATACGTTGGACCGTTTATAGGTACAGTGCTGGGTACGCTAATTATAATGGCCACCCAGCTATACACCGGATTTCCTGACAATGTGCTCATATTTACCATTCTGGTGGTTGCGGCATTTTTATTCACTCAACTTATCGATAATGTAATTTTTCAACCCCTAATATATGGCACCAGCGTTAAGGCACATCCACTTGAAATTTTTATAGTTCTGCTCATTGCCGGTAATGTAGCCGGAATGCTTGGGATGTTACTTGCCATTCCGAGTTATACTGTTTTACGGGTTATCGCCAAGGAATTTTTCAATAACTTTAGGGTTGTTCAAAAATTAACCGAAAAGATATAAAGTTGAAAATCGATTTTGCTTAACTTTACCTAATAAACCCATTTAGCAATGATTAGGAATTTACTAACCCTCATAGCATTTACCATTTCAACACTACTACCGGGTATTGGCTTTGCCCAATGGTTCGAGGCCGATTCGGTTTTTACATGGAAGCTCATTGAAACTGCTAACATTGATAGCCTGTCAACCTTACAATTTATCCCAAGGTCAGATGTAACACCCACTAATTGGGATTTTGGCGATGGTGCTACCTCGAACGTTACCTTGCCTATACATACCTACAGCTATACAAGCTGGGACGATAGTGTTGATGTTACATTAAGCTATACCACTAACGGCCAAAGCCTAATATACACCCGTAGCATTCCAGTAAGTCCGGCTTTCTTTTTTATATCCTCTGACAGAAATCTCGGACAATTAGCCACTTATAAAAAGGTGTTTATTAACCTTTACGGGATTCCTAACCATCCCGATTCTTTGGGAAATTTACGATTCCACTGGTTAGTAGATGATACTCCCATTTCTGATAATTATTTCGATGATGTCAACTTAGGGCAGTGGCCTAATATCTACTATACTTTTACTACAACAGGTGTTCACCAGGTTAAGCTCGAACTCAGCAATACAAGTAGTGGTGAAACTGCTGAATTTACCCATACCATCAGAATACAGCCCGATTTATCGAGTGGTAAAGTACCTCTGGAAAATATACCCAATGTCTTTTCCCCAAACGCCGACGGATTAAATGATGAATTTACTATTCCCTCAAGCGGAACGGCATGGTTCGACATACGGATTTATACACGGTCAGGGGGGTTGATTTACAAAACAGAGTCGAGCGTTATACGTTGGGATGGAAAAAATGACAAAGGAACCGACATGCCCGAAGGCATTTACTACTATGTTATTGAGGACCTAAGCAGACAATACCAAAATGTTAAAGGATTCGTTTACCTGTTCAGAGGGGAAAAGTAGTGCAGTAAAAATTAAACTTTCGATTGCACTAACCGTACTGACGTTTTTAATGTCGTGCAACAGCATTGTTTTCGATAGCCCTCAACCCTTGGGGAGTGAAAGTGTAACGAACATCAGTAAAATGTTCCCCGGAGTTTACATCAGCTCCGATAGCGACAGCATCAGCATTTCTTCATCGGCCATTACCTTGAAAAGTAACAATGGGAGTACCGTTACCGGTAAATTAGGCAAAAACATTGACATTAAGGAGTATTCTAATGGATACGTTGTAAACCTTTCGGATAGTGTGAATAACAGACAAGTTTGGGTAGCATACATTTTCAAACTATACAATGATACGCTCTGGATTAGCTATTCCGATTTTGGAACCGAAAAGCTGATGGAGTTTGAAAATCAAATTAGAACTATAGTGCCGTACGAGGTTATCAGGAACAACGATGGTAGTTACCAAAGATTAATTCTTAAACCCCAAAAATTGGGTGACTTTGAAAAACTTGTAAATGCTGGCATTTTCAACAAAACAGTATCGTTAAGAATGGAAAAAGAGAAGCATTAGAAGGGACGCACGGTCGTGCATTCTTACTAATGCTCACTGCTCTAACCAATTAAACCAAACCGTTTGGTCGATGTAGGGGATTCCATTTTTCTCACACGCCCTCATGGTATGACCTGTTCCACCGGTTTTGGGCTTTGCCAGGTCATCGTAAAAAATAGCAAGCGTTGCGGGTTGCAGCTTCGAGGTGCCAACAACCTTTACCGTATCGCGTAACAGGTAACGCGCTTTTACGGTAAAAGAATTATTGCCACACTGCAAGTAACTATTGATGAGTTGCGAGACGTTACTGCTATTCCTGGTATGGTAAATAACCATCGGCTCATTTGCTAAATCAATGTCGTCGAGCGAAATGGTATGAAACCCAAGGTTATTTTTTGCCCTATGCCCGCGGTAAGGAGTTATAACCTGCAGGCGCGAGGGATTAACCTGGGTAACGCCCTGCGAGAAGTAAAAATCGGCTCCACCTGCATTACCGCTACGAAAAATGATATGCATAGTTGAGCGGGCAAGCAATTTCCCAACCTCACTTAGTTTCCCTTGGTCAACGGGCGAAACGGCACGTTTACCCTCCAGCAGGATTACCGCGCCGGGTTTATCGTAAGTTGCAATAAATTGTTCGAATGTGTCCATAAATCCGCTACCCCTTGTAGCTAATCCATTTTATCATTTCCTTCCAGGTGTACTTTTTACCGTACATCAGAATACCCACCCGGTAAATTTTGGCTGCAAGCCAGGTGGTAAGAATAAAAGTACCTACCAGCAAAATGGCTGAGAGAGCCAACTGCCATGCAGGAACCCCAAAGGGTAAACGGGTAAGCATGATAATGGGTGAAGTAAATGGTATCATTGAGAACCAGAATGCCAATGGGCCATCGGGTGATTTTATTCCGCTTATCATCACTATAATGGCAAGAATCAGGGGAAGGGTAATAGGAAGCGTGAGCTGCTGGGTATCGGTTACACTCTCAACAGCCGAACCTACCGCTGCAAACATGGCAGCGTACAACAGGTAGCCAAACAGGAAGTAAAAAATAAACCCACCAATCAGCAAAGGAAAGTTCTGGTTCTTGAGAGCATTCAGAAAGCTCAAGCCCTCGCCGTTATCAAAAGCTGTTGCCTGTTCCTGTACCTGAGCTAACTGCGGGTCGGTTTGGGCTAAGGCCTGTACCTGGTCAGCGTTAGGCTTTGATGATAAATTTCCACCAATAATATTGATTCCCACCCCTGCGAGGGCTGCCGTCATTACCACCCAAATAAGAATTTGCAGTAAACTAACCGAGGCCATCCCGAAAATTTTCCCCACCATCATCTGGAATGGTTTAACCGACGATACTATTACTTCAACCACACGGTTCGTTTTTTCCTCAACAACACCCTGCATCACCTGATTCCCGGTAATGAGAACCATCATATACATCATGAAACTCATGATATACGCAATGGCCATGGTAATTACAGTATTACTTTCCTTCTCCTCACCTGTCTGGCTAATTTTAATGGATTTAATTGAAATGTTTGTCTTAACATCGGCGAGAATATTATCCAGGTTATCGATATTGTATGACTTTAGCTTGCGCGATTCTATCTCTTTCTCAAGTGTATTCTCAATATGCTGCATCACATCAATAGCCGGTTGCTTTTGTGAGTACAAGGTAAAAGCAGGTTGAATGGCCGAAGCGGCACTATCGATAACCAGAAGTGCATAATAACCAGCCTTATCGAGCATTCCCTTTACCTGTTCGGCAGGGGTATCGGCAATGTAAACAACCTTTATGTATTGAGTTGATGGAATTACATCGGTAAACTGCTTTGAATTATCAACAACAGCTATGGTACGCACATCGGTTACCTCAAGCGATGCCAGATAGGTGGGCAAAATTGCAATGACAGCAAAGAATATTGGCGAGAGCAGTGTGGTGATTATAAAAGATTTTTTCCTGACCCTGGTCATGAACTCACGCTGCATTATAAGGAATATCTTATTCATATAATTCTTATTTAATATTTTGAAAGCTAACTATTTGCAATGCCATGTTTCAGGTTATACTCCTGCACCACCTGAATAAAGATATCGTGCATGCTTGGCACAATGGGGTTGAACGATACAATCTGAACAGCTGGAAGCAGATGCTGCAATAGGGCATTTGCATCGGATTGCGAGGTTAACCTAACCTGAACCCTGGGCAGGGAATTCTCCGTGTCAATTTTAATCAGCTCATACCTGCCATCGAGTATTTGCTTTAAGGCATCGGTTTCGCCGCGAAAAGCCACTTCAAAGACATTACTGCCATAACTCTGCCTAACCTCATCGATTTGTCCGCTGAGGATATTACGCGACTTGTTGATAAGGGTGATATGGTCGCAAAGCTCTTCGACTGATGCCATGTTGTGGGTTGAAAAAATAATTGTAGTGCCTTTACGCTTTAGCTCAAGGATTTCGTCCTTAACCAGCTGAACATTAATGGGGTCGAACCCGCTAAAAGGCTCATCAAAAATAAGCAGTTCGGGTTCATGGATTATGGTAACCATGAACTGAACCTTCTGTGCCATACCCTTTGAAAGCTCCTCAATTTTTTTATCCCACCAAACTTGAATTTCGAATTTTTCAAACCAGAACTTGAGGCGTTTCATGGCTTCGGTACGGCTAAGCCCCTTGAGTTGAGCAAGGAAAAGGGCTTGCTCGCCCACCTTCATCTTTTTGTATAACCCCCGTTCTTCGGGAAGGTAACCAATCCGGTAAATATCGTTGGGTTGCAGATGCCGTCCATCAAAAAATACTTCCCCCTTATCGGGTCCAGTAATCTGATTAATAATTCGGATAAGGGTTGTTTTCCCCGCACCGTTTGGCCCCAAAAGTCCGTAAATGCAGCCACGAGGCACTGATATGCTTACATCTTCCAAAGCCAGATGGTTGGAAAAACGCTTTTCTATTCCTTTTGTTTCTAATAGGTACATAGATAATTCTTCTATTTTAGGTTAATCGTTTCTGATTAGAGTTGTAAAGATAAGAAGTTGAAATTTCTCTGCAAAAAAATTAAGGTTCTACCACGAATTTAATGAT
>DFYV01000069.1 GCA_002383425.1 Bacteroidales bacterium UBA4073
TCAATTTATTTTACGATTAAAACTTTGTAAAATATTGATTTTCAGCCATGGGTCAGGAGTTCTGAACCTTACAGGTTCAGCATAAAATCGATAAGGTTAGTGTCACTATCGAGTTTTAGCTTTCTTCGCAACCTATACCTACTTATTTCAACGCCCCGAACACTGATATTCAGCAGTTGAGCTATATCCTTTGTGGTCATATTCAGGCGAAGGTAAGTGCATAGCCTTAACTCGCTTGGCGTTAGCTCGGGATATAATTCCTTCAGCTTTTTGGTAAACCCACTGTGTACCTCATCAAAATGGCGTTCAAAACGCTGCCAATCCTTATCCATTCTTAAATCGTTATCAATATTGTGGATAAGCTCCAACATGTCCTTTTGTGTTAAAGGATTAATACCCTTGGCAATTACCTCAAGCCTGAGCTTAAGCTTGTTTAGGACGTCGTTTTTATGTGCTATTTGCATGGCAATAGCTGCAAGTTCGCGATTTTTATGTTCAATTTGAGTTTGAAGTTTTTCAGCTTTTAGTCTGATTATTTCTCTTTCTGACTCAAGTACCTGTCGTTTGTGCTCCTCTTCCTGAACTTTTAGTTCCAAATTCTTCTGCTCCCTAACCCTTGCGGTGGCACGCTGAACTTTTCTATGAATTAGAATACGGATCGCGTAAAATCCAGCCAAAAGCAGCACCACGTATAAAACAAAAGCAAACCAGCTAAGGTACCATGGCAAACCTATACGAAAATGAACAACTGCTGGTTCTGAAACTCTACCCATTACGTCGCTTATGCGAACCATTAAATCGTATTCACCATGTGGTAAACGACTGTAATCCATTACGTTATCTGTTTGCCATTGGCTCCAATCAGTATCGTACCCTTTAAGCAGAAAACTAAAATTGATATTACCAGCATTGTAAACAGGGGCTACAGCAGTAACCCGTATTGAGTTTTGGCTAAACGGAACACATAAGTTGTCTTTCCCGGTTATGGTGTAATCGTTAAATAGCAAGCCCTCGTTTTTACCCAAAATGCTGATGCTTTTAATATAACAATTCATTTTTGCTGTTGACTGGCTGAAGGGGCTAATGCCATTGTAGTAAACCAGCCCGTTTTCAGTACCAACAAAAACACAATTATGGTTGTGAACGTAAATATTTTCGAACGATGCAACAAAATTTTCACCAAATCGATTAACGGGGGTTTGATAAACACTTTTTGTCCCATTAGGATTTCGTACTAAACGTTGAAGTGCATTAGACTTTAAAATCCAAATATCTCCTGTTTGGTCTTCAACCATTCGCCGAATACCGGTTGCATCGCCAATTATACGGTTAAGCTCACTGTATGGCTCCATGTTATCGGTCAAGGAATTATACCTGTAAATTCCCTGTGAGGTTAGGAATACTATTTGGTTGCCAATTTTTTCGACATTGATTCCAAATTTAACGGGAAATCCTCGTGTATCATCATAAAGGGTCGAAAACATCACGCTATCCTTAGTTTCATTTAGCATAAGCTTAAATATGCCTTTATAGCCGTGAGCCATCCAAATACTTTCGTTATCATCCTCAACCAAAAACCTTGATGACTCGTTGAAACCTGCAACTTTTTTCAGGAAAACTAACTCCCCGTTGTTTTTTGTGTAAAGGTGAACCCCTTTGTACTTCCCAACAATCAGTAAATTGGGAACATTACGTAAAGGTATAAAAACCCATGTCCCCTCTTCGGACGATATGATTTTGACATTCAGATGTTTGTCAATGGCAAATGTTCCAAAATTATGGCCACAGTATAGTACCCCATTGTACTCAAACAGCGACCAAACCTGTCCCTTGGTTAAGGGAACCAAACGGAATGGTTTAGCCCCATCAATGGCAGGTGGTATAGGCCACGGAGCAACGTACAGCCCCTGGTTGGTTCCAACAAACAGTTTTCCATCAAAAATTTGTGTGGCATACACAGCCCCTTCGAGCCCCAAACCTTCCCCTATAAAACTTAACGGTGAGCTAAGCTCTACATAATCGATCCCATTATCTAAACCCAACCAAAGATTTCCATCGTTATCAACAAATGTGCTTAAAATGGTGTTATTCTGCAATCCGCTCGATTTATTTACTAATTTCACCAGATTACCCTGACAGTCAGTGATAATTAGACCATTCTGAATAGTTCCAAAGGCTACATGCCCCTCATGGACTTTAGATGCCGAAAAAATTTGGTACGATTTTAACAAATCGTTCACCATCCCCTCCCATGGAGTAAATTTCGTACCATCGAAAAGCCAAACGCCATGGTTTATAGTTGCGAGTAGGGTTTTTCCTTCCGATATTTCAAAGCATGCCCAAATCTGCTTCCCACTGAAAATCCCATTATCGTCAAACCTTTCGAAATTACCATTATTGAACCGGTAAATAGCTCCTTCCTTACCCTGGACGTAGTACTTTCCTCCCAGTAAAAACGAGAACTGTAGCAGTTCTGGTGCCCTGTAGGCTTTAACTGAATCGTTTTTATACTCAAGAATATGGCTGAAACTCTGAAAGATGTAACTTGAACCTAACCGAAAGATTCTCCACACTTCGTCGAAGTTGGTTTCGGTTTTAGGAACAAGACCCGTCAATGAATGGTAAACCATATCGGATTGGCGGTGGTACACAAAATACCCTATCTCCTCAAAAGCCCCAACAAAGATGGTGTCGCCGCTGCAAAACACTGAACGAACAAGCTGAGTATTTGGCAAGGGAAACATATCCCACCGGTTACCATCGAAACGTAACAACCCACTGTTGTTAGCAAAATACATAAAGCCCCTACTATCCTGGCATATCGACCAATTCTGGGTACCTGCCCGATACTCCGATTTGGGGTAATGCTTTATTATGGGCAATCCCAAATTGCTTACTTGAGAAAAAACATGGTTTGCAACAATGGCGAAAATGATGAAAATCAACTTTCTCATCTAATTTTCTTTAATGAATTAGCACAGAAAGTTATAAATTTTAATCGAAAAATAAAAAATATGCACAAAGTTCTATTTTTAACATCTTGTCTTTCATATCATTACATATAGAAAACGATTGCGGAATTTCAACATTTGTTAACCTTCAATATCGTACTATTACTGGTAAAAGCAGTAACTTTGTGGAGTATGTTGTAAACAAACAGCACTTACAAACGTTTTGCAGAGTACAAGTTTAACAAGAAGATTTTAAACCTTAAACAGTACCATATAGCTATGACAAAAAGCAAAGTTCTTTTAATGATCCTCGATGGTTGGGGAATAGGGAATAAAGAGAAATCGGATGTAATTTACAACACCCCCACACCTAACATTGACAGGCTAACTGCCAAATATCCTAACGCCCAGCTGATAACCTGCGGCGAAAATGTTGGATTACCCGAAGGTCAAATGGGTAACTCCGAAGTGGGGCATCTCAACATTGGGGCAGGTAGAATTGTTTACCAGGATTTGGTTCGAATCAACAAAGATATAAAGGAAAACCGCCTGGCACAGATGCCTGTCTTGGTTAACGCCTTACAGTATGCCAAGCAAAACAACAAGGCGGTTCATTTTATCGGACTGGTTTCCGATGGTGGGGTTCACTCGCTTGACAAACACCTATACAAGCTATGCGATATTACCAAAGATTACAATATTGAGAAGGTTTTCATTCATGCCCTCACCGATGGGCGCGATACCGACCCCCAAAGTGGCCTCGGGTTTGTGAAAAATCTGGAGGAACATCTCAAAACCAGCAATGGGATTATTGCATCTTTGATAGGTCGTTACTACACCATGGATCGCGACAAGCGCTGGGAACGCATTAAGGAAGGCTACGACTTGATGGTTCATGGTAAAGGCAAACCAACCACCAGCATTGTTAAAGCTATCGAGGAGTCATACGTCCAAGGCGTAACCGATGAGTTTATTAAACCCATTGTTAGGGTTGATGCCGAAGGTAAGCCCGTGGGCTTAATTCGTGAAGGTGATGTGGTTATCGGCTTCAACTTCCGTACCGATCGCCTGCGTGAGATAACCATTGCCCTTACCCAAAAGGATATGCCTGAGTTTGGCATGCAAACCATCCCTTTACATTACGTCACCATGACCCGTTACGACGATACCTTTAAAAATGTACATGTAATTTACGAAAAGGATAACCTGGTCAACACCCTGGGCGAAGTGGTTAGCAACCACAACCTCAAGCAGCTACGAATTGCCGAAACCGAAAAATACGCCCATGTTACCTTTTTCTTCTCGGGTGGCAGGGAGAAAGAGTTCCCTGGTGAGAGCCGAATCATGATACCTTCCCCTAAAGTTGCCACCTATGACCTGCAACCCGAAATGAGCGCACCGCTTATCAAGGATGCCATTGTAGCAGAGCTTCAAAAGAAAACTCACGATTTCATCTGCCTTAACTTCGCCAATGGCGACATGGTTGGCCACACGGGGGTTTACAGCGCCATTCAAAAAGCCGTTCAAACGGTTGATACCTGCGCTGGCGAGGTTGTGGATGCTGCAGTGGCAAATGGTTACGAGGTGGTTATCATTGCCGACCACGGCAATGCCGACTATGCCCTAAACCCCGACGGTTCACCCAATACAGCCCACTCGCTCAACCCCGTTCCCATCATTCTTGTTTCCGACAGATTCAAAAAAGTAGATAGTGGAATTCTGTCCGATGTTGCCCCAACCATACTCACCATGATGGGCTTACCAATCCCCCAGGAAATGACCGGTAAGGTGCTTTGCCACTAACCCATCAGGGCATGATGATTGAAATTGACAACAAGGTGGTAAGCAGCGAAATTCTTGAACAACGATTTTGCTGCGACCTTCCGCGTTGCAAGGGTATGTGCTGCGTTCACGGCGACTCCGGAGCACCCCTCACCCCCGACGAAGCCCTTACCCTTGAGCAAATCTTAGAAAAGGTAAAGCCCTTCATGTCCACCGAAGGTATTACCGCCGTGAATGAACAAGGCGTTGCCTTAATCGATAACGATGGCGATTTGGTTACACCTCTTATAAATGGTAGGGAATGCACTTTTACAGTTTTTGAAAACGGCATTGCAACCTGCGCCATCGAAAAGGCTTGGACTCAGGGTAAAGTCGATTTTCGCAAGCCTTTATCGTGTCATCTTTACCCCATCAGAGTTAAGGAGTACTCGAATTTTACCGCATTAAACTATCACCACTGGGATGTTTGTGCCCCCGCACGGGAACTGGGAGAAAAAATAGACCTTCCGCTTTACAAATTCCTAAAAGATGCCCTAATCAGAGCCTATGGCGAGGAATTTTATACCCAATTAGAAGATGCAGCAAAATTACTATCTTTACGTGCAGAAAAATAAAAGAGCCCAGTCTAAAATGTTCATTGTCGAAAGGAAGATAAGGCGAAGGTGGAGACGGAAAAATAGTTGATGGTTGATATCTTTTGAATTTCAAATTACGAATTACGAATTACGAATTTCGTTTTTTTACCTTTTACTTTTGTCTTTTAACTTTTAACTTGATTTTGAACCTTTAACCTTTAACCTTTATCCTTTAACTTTTAACTTTTATCCTTTAACTTTTATCCTTTAACTTTTAACTTTTAACTTTTAACTTTTAACTTTATTGTTCTTTACTAGAACCATCCTTTTTAATGAAATTTGGGTTTTTAGATTGAACTCATAAAATTTAAATTACTATGGATACCATTAAAACTTACCTCGAGGCAAACAAAGAGCGATTCCTTGAGGAACTCTTCGGATTACTCCGGATACCTTCCATTAGTTCTCTGTCGGAACATAAACCCGATATGGTAAGGGCAGCTGAGTACTGGCGTAATACCCTGCTTAAAGCAGGTGCCGATAAGGCAGAAGTTATGCCAACCCCAGGAAACCCAATTGTTTATGGCGAAAAACTCATTGACCCTAAACTACCTACCGTCTTGGTTTACGCCCACTACGATGTTATGCCTGTTGACCCCATTGAACTCTGGAAATCACAACCCTTTGAACCCGAAATTCGCGATGGTAAAATATACGCCCGCGGTGCCGACGACGACAAAGGGCAAAGCTTTATGCACGCAAAGGCCTTTGAGCTAATGGTTAAAACCAGCACACTTCCCTGCAACGTCAAGTTTATGATTGAGGGCGAGGAAGAGGTCGGCTCGGTCAACCTTGGCAAGTGGTGTCAGGAACATAAGGAGATGCTTAAGGCTGATGTGATACTGGTTTCCGATACATCTATGATTGGGAAGGATACCCCATCCATAACTACAGGACTTAGAGGTTTAACTTACGTTGAGGTTGAAGTTACCGGCCCAAACCGCGACCTACACTCAGGCCTTTTTGGCGGTGCTGTTGCCAACCCGGCTAACATCCTTGCCAAAATGATTGCCTCGCTCCACGATAATAATAACAGGGTTACCATTCCTGGATTCTACGACGATGTTTTGGAGGTAAGCCCCGAAGAACGCGCCGACATGGCTCGCGCACCCTTCAACCTTGACGATTACAAAAAAGCTCTCGATATTGAGGAGGTGCATGGTGAAACCGGCTATACCACCATGGAACGCACTGGTATCCGCCCAACCCTCGATGTTAATGGCATTTGGGGCGGCTATACCGGCGAAGGCGCTAAAACGGTACTGCCCTCAAAAGCTTACGCAAAAATCTCGATGCGATTAGTTCCCAACCAAAACCACGAAAAAATTGCACAGCTCTTCAAGAAACATTTTGAATCCATTGCTCCAAAATCAGTAAAAGTTAAAGTAACCATACATCATGGAGGGCAAGGCTATGTAGCTCCCACCAATACCCCAGCCTACATGGCAGCCAGCAAAGCCATTGAAGAAATTTACGGTATAAAACCAGTACCTTTCCGGAGTGGTGGCAGCATACCAATAATCAGCACCTTTGAACAGGTGCTCGGAATTAAATCCATTCTTTTAGGCTTTGGCCTTGAATCGGACGCCATTCACTCACCCAACGAGAACTACCCACTTGAACAGTTTTACAGGGGAATTGAGATTATTCCAAGGTTTTACAAGTATTTTAGCGAAATGCATCAGTAACTAAAAGGGGCTCTTTGCCCCTTTTTTTTGTTAAAGTTTTATGATTAAAAGACTAAGGCTGAAGATGAGGCAAAGGCGAAGGAAAGGTCTAAGGCATTAGAATTTCTATAGTTTCAAAAAATAGTCCTTACATGTTTCTTTCATCCTATTTTTTAATTAACTTGCGTAACCATATTCATGTATTATCCCAAAAAAACACACCTATGAATAACATCCGCACATTTTTTATACTGCTTGTTGGCATAACAGCCATGGTGGCATGCAAACCTGAAAGTAAGAAGCAAGCCACTACCGATGAAGTTGTACAGCAATCCATAAAAAGCTGGATAATGAACCGTACAGAGGAATATCCCAATTATACCCCAGCCGATTTTGAAGAGCTTACCCCTCGTTACAGGTTTAATAGCCGCACCCACAGCATTGAGATTGCCCTTAATGAGGAGAAATCGAAAGGAAATCCAAGCCAGAACACTATCGACAGTCTAAAAGAACTTTTTAACAAAGACAGCAACGACTTTTTAGGATATACCATTGTTCACCGCTTCACCACTAAAGGTGTTGATGGAGAGGTGAAAAATCAGGAAATGCTATTCTTTATCGATCCACAGTACCGCGTTATAACAGTGCTTAACTCCGATGCGTGGGATTTAATAATGGATAAGGAACTCTTTTTTAAGCCCGAAAGCCCCGATAGCGTTAAATAAAAATGCCCCCTTTACGGGGGCTGTGGTGCCACGTGGAATCGAACCACGGACACAAGGATTTTCAGTCCTTTNNGCTCTACCAACTGAGCTATGGCACCAGCGCTCAATTGCGGTGCAAATATATATGCAATTTTTGATTCATACAAAACATAAACTCAAAAAATAGCAAAAAACCTAAAACTCAATGATACAGAAAATCCTCAAACTTTCAGCAGTTCTTGTATTTTCCATCAGCTTAAACAGCACCCTGCTATCGCAGGAAATGGAATGCAAAGTTCTGATACCCGAACTTGACACGGTATATGTAGGGAAATGTAAAAATGGTTTAGCCCACGGTAAGGGTAAGGCCTATGGAACCGACAGCTATGAGGGTAAATTCAAAAAAGGACTTCCGCATGGGTTTGGCATATACACATGGGCTAATGGCGATAAGTACGAGGGGAACTTCTACAACGGAAAAATGCATGGGAAAGGAACTTTTATGGGTAAGATTAATGGAAAAGACTCTGTTTACATCGGCATTTGGGACCAAGGGGTACTCCATCATAAGGTATTACCACAAAAGTATCACATTTTTGCATCAAGGAATGTACATCGATATACGTTCACAAAAACAGGTTCTGAAAATCGATTGCTATTCGCATTCCTGCAAAACGGAACTACAAACAGCTACATCTCAAATCTGCAAATAATTTGCGATTCCGGTACATCGTTCAAATTAGGCGATAAGTATGGCATAGAAAATATTCTGTACCCCGTAACCTGTAAAGTAACCTACCAAACACCCAATGCGCTTAGAACAGCTTGGTACGATGTTAACTTTGAGTTCACGATAAACGAACCTGGCGAGTGGACTATTAACCTGTTCAACTAATCGCAACAATATACCAGCAAGGATTAGTTACCTTCCCCACTCTTCGGGATTCTGACGCCATGATTTAAGCAATTCGAGCTGGGATGGAGTTATGATACCCTGTTCCAGAGCAATTTCAATCAGGGCAGTATAATTTGAAAGGGCTGTAAACTCAACGCCTGCCNNTGTTCGAACTGATAAGTGAAAATGGCCAAAAGGCCAAGGACCTCACAACCTGCTTCACGGAGGGAGTCAACAGCTGCAAGGCTGCTCATCCCTGTTGAAATTAAATCTTCAATAACCACAACCTTTTGACCGTGTTGATAGTAACCCTCTATTTGGTTTGCCAGGCCATGTGATTTGGGTACAGAACGGACATAAATAAATGGTAAATTCAACCTGTCGGCCACCAACATACCGTGCGCAATGGCTCCCGTTGCCACTCCGGCAATAACTTCAACATGGGAATATTTATCTTTTATTTCCCGCACAAAGGCATCGCAAATGGTATTCCGCACATCAGGATAAGATAGGGTTTTCCGATTATCACAGTAAATGGGTGACTTCCATCCCGATGCCCAGGTGAACGGATTTGCAGAATTAAGCTTTATTGCGTTAATTTGTAGTAATTTATTGGCTATAACTTTGCTGTCCATGGCTCTTGACTATACAATTTACTTTAACAATCGAAAATTTACAATCACTTCAAACTCTGATGAATTACCGTGGTTTGATGCATCGTTTTTTTACTGGGGGCATACCGAACCCGACGACATTCCAAAGTTAATCCTTTTTCTTCAAAACCACACAGAGGTGTTAGCTCTTTTTGCCTGCACTCCCAAACCCGATGATACCATGAACCACTTTACCTATAACTTTAACCATATTGAGGCGGCTGGGGGTGTGGTTAGTAATGCCAACAACGAGATTCTGCTTATAAAACGTTTAGGGCGGTGGGATTTACCCAAAGGCAAGGTTGAGCCTAACGAAACTATTCCCGCCGCTGCTATTCGAGAGGTTACCGAGGAGACTGGAATCAAAAACATCACGTTGGAAAAACTGCTTACCACTACCTATCACACCTATTCCTTAAATGGGAAACCAATGCTAAAATCAACCCACTGGTTTAAGATGCATGCCCAAATAAACGAGCCGCTTAAACCCCAATCCGAAGAAGGGATAGAACAGGTAAAATGGGTTAAACGCTCCGATCTTTACGTTTACTTAGCCAATAGCTATGCCAGCCTTCTTTCAGTTCTCGAAGCATTAGATTAGAGTTCTCCTTTACTGCGAAGCAGCTGGAAAAAGCGATGCTCAAACCCCTCCTCAGGCGATGGTGCTGGCGAAAGTATCATCTTCTTATCAGGACCTATCAGAAAATACGTTGGGTACACACGGATATCGTAATCTTTCAGTATCTCCGGCTTATTCCCAAAATGTAGGAATGTCCAGCTGTACTTGCTGTTTTTCAAAAAATTCTTCAGGTCTTCAATATTATCATCGGCCGATATGGTTACCACTTCCAGATGCTTCCTGTACTGTTTGCTAATCTTCTCAAGCTGCACAAACTCTTTCAGGCAAGTGTAGCTGGTGGTAGTGCAAAAGTTCAAATACACGTATTTCCCTTTGAACTTGTCAAGAGAAACCTCACGTCCGTTCACATCCATCAGGGAAAATGGAGCAGGAACAAAACCTGGTAAAAGTTTGGTTATCCTATTTCTGATATTCTCTGCTATAATAACATGCTCAGGGATTTTTGTGGTTCTATAAACAGAGTCAAGTAATGCCAGTAAAGCTGAGCGGGAAAAGTTATCGCTAAAAAATTCATCGTGTAACGATTTTAAAATCACCATCTCCATGAGTGTATCGTTGCTCAGAACGTTATCGTTAGCCAGGGTTTGCTTAAGCCTGGTTAGACTCTTATAGCGAGATATATCATCAAAAATTACATTCCCTTCCATTGTTCGGGCAAAAAATAGGAAATACTTATCGTAAACCATGTTGAACAGCTCCATGTATGCTGGATTGCGGTAAAGAATAGGACGGTTCAGGAACAGCTCATTAGAGGTAGCCGTCGATTTTTTTACTAAAGTGATTTGCCTGAGCAGGCCATACCGGTACTCGCGATAAGCATCAAAAAAGGGATTGTTTGTTCCGGCAAACCTTGTCTCAATACTACCTATAAGCGAATCGATATTTTGCTGGCGACCCCTGTAGGCATCCTGAACAATCCTGTCAAAATCTTGATTAAACCGTAAATCGAAAGCGCTTATCAAAAAGTTAATATCATTTCTGTCAATGTTTTTGATGCCAACCTGCAAATCGGTTTCACGGAAAAAAGGATTTAATCGCTGAACCTCAGTTTTATCTTCACGTGGTGGAAGCATTAACTCGTACCTTCCCCCAGGCTCGGCGAAAAAGTAAATCCTGTATATTCCAAGGTGTGCAAAAACAAAGGTGGTTTCTAGAACCTTTAGCCTTGCGGTAAAACTTCCATCGCTCTCAACCCTACACTGCCCAATGGCATAATCAGTTTCAGTAATATAATCGGAGTATGTATAAAATACTATATCGATACCCTTGTATTCAGGTGCTTTACCATAAGCTATCGCCTCTTGGGCGTAACCATCAATCCCAATGACAGGNNAACAAGCAACCTCAGCTTAACCATGGCTTACAGGTAATCCTTAATGTTGATGGACGATGGGATAAATTGCCCTGGGTCACCATTATGCAAAAGTATATCACGAATGATGGTTGAATTAACCGGAGTGTGTTGTGGTGCCGTTAGCATAAAAACCGATTCGATATCGGGATACATCAACCTATTAACCTGGGCTATTGCCCTTTCAAATTCAAAATCGGCCGAAGTGCGTAAGCCTCTTACAATATACTTAACACCAAGTTTGTTACACAAATCTACGGTAAGCCCATCGTAGCTGATAACCTCAACCCGTGGTTCACTGGCAAATACTTGCTGAATCATAGCCACCCGCTTATCGATGCTGAAAAAAGCTTTCTTATTAGTATTAAAGCCGATGGCTACAATCACCTTATCGAAAAGCGATAGCGACCTGTAAACAATGGATTCGTGCCCAACCGTTATGGGATCGAACGAACC
>DFYV01000182.1 GCA_002383425.1 Bacteroidales bacterium UBA4073
TCGTGCTATCGTGCCTTCGTGTTTTCGGATCATACTCATTGATTGTACTTTAAACGTTTTCCTTTTCCTTCACCTCCTCCGGAGTGGCGTTTTTTGCCCAAGCCCTTTCCAAGGAGTTTTAGCTGATCAATTGTAGGTAAGGGTTCGCAAAAACCTAGCCTTCGGCCTGTTTTTGACCCTTTTCCTTCCGGTCCCGTTCCATCCATCTTTGGCATAGGCTGTGTTGTTTTAATGGTTTAGTAATTTAATTAAACGTTCAACTGTAATATTATGGTTGTATATGATAAGCTGAACTTGATGGGCATCAAATATTGGCTTTACCTTTAATCCAAATTCACCGGAAATTACCTTGCAAACCCCTTTTTCGCAAAGAAATCCCGCTGCATTTGTGCCAGCTTGTTCTTCGTTATTACGATACGGGTTTGGAATAATTTCCATGGCCTGAGAGTCTAAGTCATATATAATGAAGAAGTTACAATGTCCAAACCTTTTGTCAAGCTTAGCACCTATATGATTTCCTTCCGATGTTATTGCTATTTTTTTCATATGTTATTCCATTTATACCTACTTCGAACCATTCGGGTATTACAGGTAGGACATACTTCCTGGTTACATGCAATTCCTCGGCGGTGTGGTATGGTAAAACCACATTTTGGACATGTACAAGTATTTTCAGGTATCGATAATGGTTTATTCATGCTGGAATACTGTACTATTTCACGGCTACCGCATAGCGGACAGCTGTTGACCATTTCGGTTTTGTGAGGATGGTTAAAGTAGCAATCGCAGGAATTACAATGATACCATTCGCTATCAAAGTAAACCTTACCACCTTCAATCTCAATTTTTTTCCCTTCGGTCAATGCTTTGGCTATTTTCATTCGGGCTAATGCGTAAATTCGGGTAAAAGTAGGACGTGAAACATTCATTATTGCTGAAGCCTGAACGTGGTTATACATCTCATAATCGCACAATCGGATGGCTTCGTATTCTTCAAAATAAAGTATTACCGATTCGTCATTGGTTATCTCTCCCGCTATGCCGTAAGGCTTAAAACCCTTAACCTTAGGCGGGTTTTCTAATTTTCTTGGTATCTTGAAACGCGGCATAGTTAGCAATTGTTCTTTGCAAATATAATGAACAAATGTTCATTATACAAATATTTTTTAAAAATTTAATATTATGTAATTGTGAATTTTTGTGGTATTGCAATACCGTTGCCGTTAACATTATTGTTACAGCCGATTTATAGGAACAAATATTGGTTGAAATTATAACGTAGAGACGTTGCACGCAACGTCTCCACGTTATTTTGTAATGTTGGAATATTTTCGCAATTGGTCTATCAGGGTTTTCATGTCGTTAGGAAGTGGTGAATCGAAATTCATCCATTCGCCAGTGACAGGGTGAGTAAATCCAAGTGTTTTAGCATGAAGTGCTTGGCGGGGACAAATCGTAAAGCAGTTCTCAATGAATTGTTTGTACTTTGATCCTTGATTGCCTTTCAGGATTTTGTTGCCACCGTAAACCTCGTCGTTAAAAAGGGGGTGCTTAATGTACTCCATGTGGGCACGTATTTGATGGGTGCGTCCGGTTTCGAGCTTGCACTCAATAAGGGTTGTATTCCAAAACCTTTCGAGTGTACGCCAGTGTGTAACGGCATGTTTTCCCTGCTCGCCATTGGGGTAAACCTGCATGCGTTTCCGATCGCGTATGCTGCGACTAATGTGGCCGGTAATGGTACCGCTATCAGCTTCCATATCGCCCCAAACCAGAGCAACGTACAGGCGTTGGGTTGTGCGCTCGAAGAATTGCCTGGCAAGGTGATTCATGGCCATTTCGGTTTTGGCAATTACCAGCAAGCCCGATGTGTTACGGTCGATACGGTGAACAAGTCCAGGTCTAACCTCTCCGCTACTGAAAAGGGGAACATCACGCAGGTGGTAAAGCAGGGCGTTTACCAGGGTTCCAGTGAAGTTGCCGTGCGCCGGATGAACCACCATGCCAGCGGGTTTGTTCACCACAAGTAAGGTGTCGTCTTCGTAAACAATATCTATGGGTATATTCTCCGCTTTGATGTCGGTTTCACGGGGCGGGTAAGCTAAAACAATTGTAATAACATCGAGGGGTTTCACCCTGTACGACGATTTAACGGCTTTGCCGTTAACCATGATGTTACCTGCCTGAGCAGCACCCTGAATGCGGTTGCGGCTAACGTTACGTATCTTATCGGTAAGGAACTTATCGATTCGGGTTGGGGTTTGCCCTTTATCCACCTCGATGCGGAAATGCTCGTAAAGGTCGGCCTGCTCCGCTAAGCCATTCTCCAGCTCATCGTCGGGCTCAAGCAGCGTATTTTCGCTCATCGCTTTATAATAACTTTGGATGTTATGGATTGCCCGTTTTTGAGGTTAACCCTTAACAGGTATATGCCAGCAGGGAGATGTCCAACGCTTACCCGTGCGTTAGGAATAATTGACGCGTTTTCAACAACCCGTCCGGTAATGCTTACCAGCTGATACGATTGGACGGGTATGCTGTTATCATAATTAATATACAGGTAATCGCTTGCAGGGTTTGGATATACTTGCAATCCATGGTTAGGAACAGTAGTTGTTAGGGTTGGGGTTTGGTATAGTTTGCCGAAAATAGGTCGTACCATGATGGTGCCTTCATACTGAGTGTTGGTCCAGTAGCCAGGAAGGTTGTGGAAAATCTTATCCTTGCTGTTTATATTCCTATCGAATCCAACGTTCATAAACTCCTCGGTGATATGCTGCCAACCCAAATAGAAATTACCATCAGGTAACGGAACGGGATCGATCCGGTAAACTGTGAAGCAGTTTAAACTGTCGGTGAAAAGGGGTTTAGAAGCCATTTGCTGGTAAATAATTTCGCCTGGTTTCCCGTTGTTATCGTTCCAAACGGTAATTTTAAAGGGTTGGCTGTTGGCATCCTGGTAACTACGATTAAAGTATATCATTATGCCTACCAGATTATCGGTTTTGTAATTATAGAATTTTTGGGCTACCATTGCGCCAATGGTGCCTTCGCCAAAAAGGTCGTAGCCACTTTCGGCCGATCCGTCGTCCAGTGCGTAGTAGTTGTAAAAGTTGAGCTGTTGCACTAACGTGTCGTTATACCTTAGATGTTTGGTTACCTCGTTGTAATCGGTTTCCAGGTATGCTTTTAGCTGAAACTTAGCCGAGTCGGGCCAAGCTGAGGTAAAATTGTAGTCAAATTCGCGGGCGAATGCAAATTCCTGATACCCGTAAATGTTTTCAGCACCTCCTGAAAAATAATACACGTTGTTGGTTGAAAGATTTATGATTTCGAACTTACGGGTTACATTCCATGTGGTTGGACCAAGGTTGTGGTAAACAATGCCAAACTCACGGGGAGTTGTTATTTCATTACTTTCGGCATCGGCAAAGTGGTGCCATGGTATGGAGGTGTAATTCTTAAGGAAAGGTTTAATGGGTTTATGGAAAGCAATATCGTTATATATTGTATCGTCCCAGTTACGCAGCTTGTTTAGGTAAACCATATCGATATGCCAGTGATCGGTGTTGGTTTTATAGCCTGGTATTGTGGCATTCTCCATCAGCGAGGCATACCCAATAAAGCGGAAGCGGAAACCGTTTTGCAGAAAAATTGGATTATCGATGTTGATGTTAACCGTAAAGAACGTTGAATCGGGTTTGGTTGTGGTTTTTAAGGTTTTTGAGTTAAGCAGATGATTGTAAAGGCTAATTTGATTAGTGTTGAAGTTCACCGATGCTGCCCAACTCCTGTACCATTGGTTTTCTGTTGGGCTAAATAGCTCCAGTACCAACGAATCGTTTGGGGTGGGCTGGTAGCCAAATCCTCCTGGTTGAACGCTGAACGATAGGTAAATGCTATCGGTAGAGGGATAGTTCAGGTTGATGGGAAGCGATGTAAGGGTATCGGCAGGTTGTGGGGTGGTGGTAAGGTGTTGGTGCAGGATGCCTTTGTGATTTATGGCATCGAAAGTGGCTGCGCCAATGGAAGGCGGGTTTATGGCATATGTTCTGCTGGTAATAACATTGCTGAACTCCCAAAGCTCAAGGGTGGGGTAGGGAAGGTTGCGGGTAAAATCGTCGAAAAATGGTAGTTCGATTGACGCCTTTCCTGCTTTTGGCTTGGTAGGTCTATCCTCGGTTCTGTAGCTGGAAAGGTTTACCAGTATCTCCTGTCCCAAGGCAAAACCTGATGCTAAAACAAGTACAAGAATGGTTAATGCTTTTTGCATTTTTGAGCTATTCAATTATCTCGTCAACCTGATTGGCGGGTGTTATCTTAACCGAGTCGCTTCGTTCAATTTTTGGTATGCGTGCTTGGTTTAGCGTTAGCCAGATGTCAACCCTTGTTCCAAAGCTAAGAGTAGCATTTTCCATGTAGGCTGGATACTGGCTATACACCCTTGCATCTAACGAGTCGGAGTTGGTAATTATTGTTTCGTCGTACCTAATTCTGCCTACATTAAGCGAAGCTTCAACTATTCGGCTAATGGCGTCGTTCAGCTTTAACCCAATCAATTGCGGGATACCAGTTCGTTCACCACTCATGCCCTGGCCTAAAACCAGGTCGATTTTAGAACCCTTTGGTATTCGCATGCCGGGTTCAGCAATTTGTCCGTTATACCGTTGTTCCAGTACATTATTTAGCCCTAAATCGGGGCGGAAGTAAAGGGTTCCGACCTCAAAGCCATCCTGTTCAAGAATAGCCTTAGCCTGTCGGAGTGTGTAGCCTACAATATTAGGTATTTCAATTTTAATTGGATTTTTTGCATTGATGGTGACAAAAACCCTTCGGTTTTTCTTTACCATGGTTTCGGGGAGTGGGTTTTGTGCAATAACACTTCCGGGTTTCTTGTTGAAAATGTAAACCGAGTCGGCAATCTCAATTCGAAGATTATTCATGGCAATAGTTTTGGTTGCCTCTTCAATTGACATGCCCACAAGGTTTGGTGTTGGTTGCTCCTGGTTGTGCCGGGTGTATATTTTTAAAAAAAACAGAAGTATAATCAGGGCTAACAGTATCAACCCTAAACCTTTCAGTATGGTGTTGATATAGGGGTTTTGGAAGAATTTTATCAGGTACTGTTTGGTTTTTTCAGTATTTGTGTTGTTAGTCATAATGTGATGCGGTTAAACATGAGTTCAGTTTATAAAGTTTATAAAGTAGAGAGTTCATAAAGTTAAAACATTGAAAATAAGGGTTATATGTTAATTTTACAATGTTTTTAAAAATGCTGACAATTAAAAACATAGCTTGTTTTGCCAAAATAAAACATGCTTTTTATGCCGGGCTAAAAAATGATACAAAAATAGTATAAACCTTACACAATTTCATGCGTTAGCTGTATATCTTGATAGTATTGTATAGCGAATCGCGTTCAGCAGGAATTCTTCCGGCCTCCCTGATAAGCTGGGTTAGGTGTTCAACGGTCATTACCGGTTTTTGCTCTTCGGCTCCGGCCATGGAGTAAATTTTTGTTGTGTCGTCGATGGTTCCGTCAATATCATCAACGCCAAAGTGAATGGCAAGACGGGTGTTTTGCACCCCAAGCATGGGCCAATAGGCTTTCAGGTGCTTAATGTTGTCCATGAAAATTCTTGAAACGGCATAATTTCGGAGATCTTCAATCAGATTCACCTCGCCTAAGTAACTCATGGGATTGTTAGCGGCTCTGAATTTAAGCGGGATAAAGCAGTTAAAGCCATGGGTTTCGTCCTGAAGATTTCTAATGGCTTCCATGTGCTGAACCCGATGCCTGTAGGTTTCGAGGTGGCCATAAAGCATTGTGGCATTCGATTGGATGCCAATTTCATGGGCGGCTTTGTGAATGGCCAGCCATGTTTGGCCCGATGCCTTTTCGGGGCATATCTTTGCTCGCACTTCAGGGTCGAATATTTCAGCACCGCCTCCGGGTATCGAGTCCAGTCCATACTCTTTAAGTTTTTTCAGCCCTTCGGTATAGCTGAGCTTGCTTTTCCGAATCACGTAATCGAGCTCTATGGCCGAGTATGCTTTTACGTGAATATGGGGCAGTATCTCCTTAACCGTTTTGATAATTTCTCCGTAATAATCTAAATCCCATTTAGGGTGAACGCCACCCACAATGTGAACCTCTGTTACACCGGTATTTTGGTACCGGCGAGCAATGCTTTTTATTTCATCAAGGGTGATTACCCAGCTCTCGGGGTCTCTGGCCGATTTACGGTACGAGCAAAACTTGCAATTGTACACACACAAATTGGTAGGTTCGATATGAAAATTTCTGTTGAAAAGTATATAATCGCCATTTAACCTGTTGTTTACAACATTTGCCAGTTGCGATAGCAGGGCAATATCGGCTTTTTGGTATAGGTATTCGGCCTCGTCGGGTTCAATACGTTCCCCCGATAAAACTTTGGTAACAATTTGATTTAGAGACCTATCGGTAATATTAGGTTCTATTTGGTTGATGATTGACTCCATGGTTTTATTTTTCGGTAAAGATACATCAAGTAAATAAAAAAGGCAGGTAAGTAACCCGCCTTTACCTGTTATGATTTCTTAACAATTATTTCCGGAAAATTTCGTCGGAAACAGTAAGCCTTTTCCTTCCCTTAGCACGGCGGGCAGCCAAAACCCTACGGCCATTATGGGTCGACATGCGTTCACGGAATCCGTGTTTATTCCTTCTTTTCCTGACGGATGGCTGAAATGTTCTTTTCATCTCTGTATGCTTTTACTTATTTATAATTTCCAGCAAAACTAAAGGGTTATTTTAATCCCATTTTGGGTTGGCAAAGGTAAAACATTTTTTCAATATTGAAAAAATAAAGTTAAAAGTTAAAGGTTAAAAGTTAAAGGATAAAGTTTAAGGTTCAAGGTACAAGGTACAAGGTTCAAGAATCAATATTCAATATTCAAAATTCTAACTTCAAAACTCCTGTTTTACTATCAACCGTGAAACGTTAAACGTTAAACGTTAAACGTTAAACGTCTAACGCAGAACGTCTCACGTTTCACGTCTCACGATTCACGCCTTACAGCTAACGTTTAACGTTTAACGCCTTTTGTGCCTTATGCCTGAAAACTTTTTAGAACGCTATTTGACCCGAAGGGTCAAACATCAATAACCTCCGATGTAATCGGTGGGGAAAAATAACCACAACACAAAACAACAACCCCGAAAGGGTTGAACACTGGAACAAGTACTGTTAATCTGAAAAACAAAAATAGCGATTCTCGAGGCTGTATTAAAAAAGAGGCTACATAAGAGCAATTGTTTATAGGAACTCATATTGTTTGCTGATTGTTAAACCACTTCGTGGTTTAGGTTAATCTACCTTCATCCTCCCACCTATTTCATAGGGGGTTATTCTTGTTAAATCCCGCATGGCGGGATTTTTTGAGCATTCAAATATGAGTCCTGTCTGAAAAACGTTTAACGTTAAACGTTAAACGTTAAACGTTAAACGCCTAACGCAGAACGTCTCACGTTTCACGTCTCACGATTCACGCTTTATAGCTAACGTTTAACGTTTAACGCCTCACGCCTTATGTACCTTTTGCCTATAAACTTTTTAGGACGCTATTTGACCCGAAGGGTCAAACATCAATAACCTCCGATGTAATCGGTGGGAAAATAGCTATAACACAAGATAACAACCCTGAAGGGGTTGAACATTAGAACAAGTATCGTTCACGTTTCACTTCTCACGTCTCACGCACAACGTTTCACATTTCACGTTTCACGCCCAACGTCTAACGTTTCACGCCTTATGTTCTCTTCATCTATAAACTTTTTAGAAAAGACTTATAATTTTAATGGCGGTTATACGGGTATGTGTATAACGTACTTTCCGGTAAAGTACTCTTCCTCGAAAAAGGAGTTGATTCGCCATCTGGTTACCCATTTATGGTAGGGTTTCAGCTCGTCTCCGAAATCGCCTCCCTTAAGGCATATAAGTCCGTTTGGCAGATTATTGATACCACCTGGATGTATTTTCTTTTCAACCCATGTCATAAGTTTAGGAATAGGGGCTACAGCGCGGCTAACAACAAAATCCCATTCCTGTTTAAGGTCTTCGGCCCTTGCAGTTATCACCTCAACATTTTGCAGGTTTATGGCTTTGGCAATTTCGGCGGTAACCTTGGCTTTTTTTCCAATGGAATCGACCAAGGTGAACCTACAGCTGGGGAAAAGAATGGCTAATGGAATGCCAGGGAATCCACCGCCAGTGCCAATATCCATAATGCGTGTGCCCTTGGCAAACTGAGTAATTTTGGCTATTGCCAGGGAATGCAACACATGGTGCACCATGAGGTTGTCGATATCCTTGCGTGAAATCACGTTGATTTGCGCATTCCAAAATCGGTATGAAGGCTCAAGTGCTGCAAGTTGATCGCGTTGGGCTTGTGTAAGCTCAGGAAAGTATTGGGCTATTAACTCCATGGCTAAATAGTTTTTCTAGTGATGGGGCGGTAGGTTGTTCAGAATATTCGAGAGCAATTCACGTGCTCTGAAGAGTTGCGCTTTAACTGTGCCCAGCGGTAGGTCTAACTCATTGGCAATCTCTTCGTATGAGTATTCCTTGAAGTAGCGAAGTTCTATAAGTTTACGGTAGCGAGGCTTAAGTTTTGAAACCACTTCCTGCACCAAAAGTATGTTTTGTTCTTTAATAAGATTTTCCTCAGGGTCGGGGGTGGAAGCTGGGATTACCGATGAAGGCGACATGGGGTTTCCCTCTGCATCTTCGGGTCCCTGGTCAATCGATATGAGGTTTGCCTTACGCTTGCGGATGAAGTCAATGCAGTTGTTCGATGCTATTTTGAAAAGCCAGGTGCTAAAGGCAAAGTTGGGTGTATATTGATGTATGCTCTTAAAAGCTTTCCCAAAAGCCTCAAGGGTTAAATCCTCGGCATCGTTTTTATTGTTAACCATTTTGAGCAGCATGAAGTAGATGGCATCCCGGTAGCGTTCCATCAACTCGGCGTAAGCTTTTTGGTCGCCTTTTAGGGCTTTATCAACTAGCACAAGATCATATTTAGCTTTTTCCGAAAGGTTTTCCGGGAGCATTACCATTTTTGCTGTC
The DNA here is from genome assembly GCA_002383425.1 of Bacteroidales bacterium UBA4073. GTDB lineage: Bacteria > Bacteroidota > Bacteroidia > Bacteroidales > Tenuifilaceae > Tenuifilum. The sequence continues at coordinate 9,111 of DFYV01000182.1, forward strand.
GTCTGTTAAAGGTGTTAAAAGTTAGCAATTTAGCATAAAAATACAGAGAAAACAAATCCCACCAAAATGCAACATGCATCAGCCTTTTCTCTTGAAACTTTTTGGCTGCAATGGCTGTAATAGTTTGCCTTAACATAATCCAAAATATAAATATTGATGTTGACGCTACTGGCAGGACTTTAAAAATCAATGTAAGCGCAAACAGGATGTAAACAAATGTTCTGCTAATTGGTTCGAGGGCCAAAAGTGTTTTTAGGCTGCCCTTATAGAATTTGGATGTTGACAGGTGTCTTCTTTTTTGACGTAACCATGTTGAATATCTTTTTCGTGGTACCGATAAAGTATGAGCTTGGGGGCGGTATTCAACAGCAGTATTGTTTGGGGTTGCCACCTCCATGATAAAAAGGTCATCGTCGCCCGAGTTAATTCCGGCATGATTTGCAAACCCTTTGTTCTTGAAGAACAACGATTTTTTGTAGGCCAGGTTGCGCCCTACCCCCATGTAGGGTTTACGGGCTAAAGCCCAACCAAAGTAGTTCATGGCTATGGTGAGGGTATCGAGCCTGATAAGCTTGTTGAGTAAACCTTTTTCGGCCATGTAACCACCATAACCCAAAACCACTTCGATGCCCTCGGTAAAGTTCGATGCCATGTGGCGTAACCACTTGTCCGATCGGGGAATGCAATCGGCATCGGTAAGCACCAGCCACTCGTTTCTGGATGCTTTTATGCCAACGGTAAGGGCTAACTTTTTGGTATGGGTAAACTTTTCATCCTCCTTTATGGTGGTAATGCGGAGATGTGGGTATTGCTTTTGTAAATTTTCAAGAACCAGATCGGAGTTATCGCTTGAGCAATCGTTCACCACTACCACCTCAAAATTGGGATAGTCCTGCTCAAGCACCTTGGGCAGGAAATGTACAAGGTTTTCTTCTTCGTTTCTGGCACATATAACTACCGATATCGGTGGATATGCATCTTCGTTATCCGGTAGAGGCTTAAATCTCTTGCAGATAACCTTAAGGTAGAAAATTAGGTAAAAGTAAAGCTGTACAAGCACGAACACAATAAAGGCAATACCTATTATTTTTGCGTAAACGCTTAATTCATAGAGAATTTCCATTGCAAAGCGGGCCGTTAAATTCATGACAATGATATTAAATTTTAGCGGAATATTAAGGATGAGTCCTGTCTAAAAAGGTACAAAGTTGAAAGTTAAAGGATAAAGGACAAAGTTCGAGGTTCAAGGTTCAAGGTTCAAGATTCAGGTTCAAGGTTCAAGGTTCAATATTCTAAATTCTAACTTCAAAACCT
>DFYV01000100.1 GCA_002383425.1 Bacteroidales bacterium UBA4073
TGTAAACTTGCGACATTTTATTTTGTTATTGAGTCAGGAGTCCTGAATTTAGATTTATACCACAAAGGTCTCAAAGGGATTCACAAAGACCACAAAGATTGTTTGAATTTGTATTTAAACATCTTAATCCATGAGAATTAAGGGCTAAACATTAGCTATTAATTACCAAGTGTTTTTCGAGCATTTCGAGAAGCTTGTCGCGGAAAATAGGTTTTGGTATGTAATCGACACAACCAACAGCAAGGGCTTTTTGTTTATCGACTTCGGCTGCGTAAGCCGTTTGGGCAATAATGGGAACGTTGGGGTTTATCGTTTTAAATTCTTCAATAACATCGTATCCGTTCATATCGGGTAATTTTATATCCATGAGTACCATGTCGTAGCCACTGTTTTGCCTAAAATGTTCAATGGCTTCCGTTCCGGTGCTCTCAATATGATAATTCATGTTAAGCCCCTCAAATAGCTCATTGAAGTATGCAATATTAAAAACATCGTCCTCAACCACAAAAAATTTAAATTGCTTTAATGCATCAATGTTGACAACATGCTTAAGCATTTCCTCCTTAACCTTAACCGGTTTGTAGGGTATTGATACAAAGAATGTACTCCCCTGCCCCGGTTTTGAATTTAGCCAAATTTTGCCGTCGAGTAAATCGATTAATCCCTTAATAATGGTAAGTCCAAGCCCTATACCGTCGTATATAACATCGGGATTAAAGCTTGCCTTTTGGAAACGTTTAAAGATTTTATCCTGCATATCAGCAGGGATTCCCATGCCTGTATCGGTAACCCTAAATACGATGTAATCGTTATTTAGCTCGTGGAATCCAAATTCAACCTTGCCCCTATCGGTAAACTTAACGGCATTATGAATGAGGTTGTTAAATATTTGTTTCAATTTTCCCTCATCGGTAAGAATTACGTTGTTAACACTTGGAGTACAATTTAAAATCTTCAGGGTAAGATCAACCTTACCCATACGTTTGGTGTATTCAACGAAGGTTTGTTTAATCTCATTGAAAAGTTGATCGAGATTTACCGCACTCTCAACACATTCAAGCTGTCCTGATTCAATACTGGCGATATCGAGAAGTTCATTAACAATATCGAGTAAATCGAAGGAGCGCTGTTTTATAACACTGGTGTAATAGTTTACTTTTTCATCGTCATCGTGGTCGGATTCCAGGATTTCGGAAAATCCAACAATGGCATTCATTGGGGTACGGATTTCGTGGCTGATGTTCTGTAGGAAAGCTGTTTTAAGCCTGTCGCTCTCCTCGGCTTTTTCCTTGGCAACTACAAGTTCCTGAATGAGTTTTTTCTGCTCTGTAATATCCATTTTTACGGCAAGGTAAAAAGCATTTTTCCCCAGCTCATCGTTAACCGGAACTATAATTGCGTTTTCATAGAATATTTCGCCATTTTTACGCTTGTTGATAAACTCGCCCTGCCAGGTATTGCCTGAAATTAAGGTATTCCACATTTCAACGTAACGTTCAGGAGGCGTTGATCCCGACTGTAGAATCCTTGGATTTTTACCCAATACTTCGGAAGGCTTATACCCTGTAACCTTTGTAAATGTTGCATTAACGTATATTATTTTTGATTTGAGGGTGGTAATAACAATTGAAACGGGGCTTTGCTCTATTGCCGTTGACAGCAACTTAACCGTATCGGACTTGCGCTTAAACTCAATTGTATGTGCAACCTGTTCCGAAAAAAACTCAAGGATATACTGTTCCTTCTCGGTGAAAGCATCAGGATTATGGTAATGCTGTACGGCCATTACCCCAATGATATTACCGTAATGCTTAAGTGGTACTCCCAGCCAAGCCTTAGGTTTTTCTCCAAGAAGTTCTATTTCATGATTTTTTATTAGTTTTTCCAAGCACTCAGCCTTACACAGCAGACTTTTTTTTGTTCTGATAATATATTCGGTTAGACCAAGTCCACCTTTTCGCGGTTTAGGCACCTCATCATCTGCTACATCAACATAAAAGGGGAATGATACCTCTTGAGTTTCGGGATCATATAGTGCAATGTAGAAGTTTTCAATATTGATTATATCTGAAATTATTTTATGGATTATGGTGAATATTCGATTTAGGGAAAAATTTGAACTTGTCAAGCGTGCAATGTCATAAACCCCTTTCTGGAGTGCGCGATTAATTTCTTCGTCAGTAACATCACGGATGATGACTTCAATTGTTCTGATTTTTTTTTGATGTTCAAAACCATGAATGTAAACGGCATCGACCCAGCTATAAATTTCACCTTTAAGGCTAATTTTAAATCGTTTCCGGAGATAACCCTCACCAGTTGATGCATTTTCGAGCACCAACTTGATTCGTTCGTTGGGGAGAAATCGTTGAATGAGCTCGGGCTGTGCTAAAAGTTCATGGTGGGTTAGACTCAGGATTCGCTCTGCCTCGCTGTTGATGTACTCAATATATACCTGGGGTTCAATCACTACCCTGATAATTCCAAAGGGTAAGCTATTGTGAATCTGATTTATAAAAGAGCTGAATACATCAAAAGGGGCTTGGTCGATAATGTTAGAGCTATTACGGGAAATGAAAAAATATTTTGCTAAAACCGCAGCCAACCATTGCTTATTACCACATACAGCTACATCAGAAATATTCATTTGCAGAATAGATGGAATATCCATGCCTATTGCATCTCCATCGAGCAATGCAATAATCGGAATATCTACTTTACAGCTGTTTCTAATTTCAACTGCATTGCTNNCTCTTCCTTAATTGATGATAGACTATCGACCCAGGATAACCTGCAGTGCTTAAAATGATGGTTGGATGCTAATTCCCTGATACTTTCAGCACATTCTGAAGTATCTTTTGATTTGCTATAAATTAGTATCCTATAGGTAAAGAGATCGAGCATATCCATAGAAGTAAAAAAAGGTACTACAAATACCTGGAAATGGTACCCAAAACCTTTTCGCTTGAAAGGGGTTTGGTAATAAACTCGTTACATCCGGCATTAATTGCATTAGCCTTATCGGTTTCCGAAACAAATGCGGTTTGGGCTATGATAATTGTATTGGGCATGTATTCCCTTATTCGTTGTGTAGCCTCAATTCCACTTATGCCGGGCATTTTAATATCCATCAGGATTACATCGGGTTGGTGTTTCAGGGCAAGCTCAACGGCTTGCTCTCCATTTGAAGCGCTATAAATGGTGGCTTGGGTTTTTTGCAAAAAATTTTGGATAATGAAGGAGGTGAACTTATCGTCCTCAACCACCAGTATTGTTTTTCCGAACCAGTTAGGTGCAGTTTCCATAACAATGTCTCAATTTAATTGAAAAAAACGAATTGCGATTAACGATGAGTACAAGGCACAGGGTAACCCTTCGCAGTAGAACCTGTATGTGTTAGTCAGGGACTTTAAATCGGATTCAACGTATAGTTTTACTCGATTTTCCGTTATTCCCACATGTTTCATATACTCAAGCATGGCATTTAAACGAGCTGATGCGCCAGCTGTTCCAAATTCGAGTTCATGGGTAAAGCCATGCAACTCTATGCCAAAATTCTGAGCACTTTGCAGATATTTCACCAGCTCGTTAAGCTGATAAAAACTATATGGTTTTGTGCCGGGTTGTCCTATGTCAAAGAATACTTCATCGAGAATTGCATAGAAACAACTTTCAATGTTTATTTTAGAAAGGTCATTTTCCCTAATCATGCTAAATGGGATATACTTAGGAGATATAAAACCTACATTATTTGTCGTAACGGCTTCAAGTTTTACATCATCGATATAGTAATATGATACCTGGTTTTTTAGAATTGCATGCTGCAATGTGGTATTCAGAGAACTTATATCATTACTGATATATTGGGTTTGCGAGTCGTCAAAGAAATTTCCGATGGTTAAATACATTTGGCCACCATCTTTAACCCTAAAGGTATCGGCAAAATCAACCCAAATACCTGGGGTTGAGTATAATATAGCGGAATCAATAGCAGCTATGGGTTTAAAAGGGAGCACACCATTTTTTTGGACACAAGGTTTATCGGTCAGTACAACGCCTAACCGGTTCGAAACAAATGTTGAATGCTGTGCAAGGGCGTATTTAAAGTTAATACGGTACAGCTGGTTAGGCTGGATAGTTGTAGTGAGCTGGGTTTGAATGTATTCCCTATAGTTAATGGATTTTGCCTTACGACGTGTGTCAGGTTTTTTTAGATTAACATTTGTGATGGTAACAGGCATTAGTGGTCCACTTTTCACGTAATCGCGGTAGTCTATTTCCTCGTTTACATCAGGGGTATCGAGCAAAACCAGACCGATAAAACCATTTCCATCGGCAGGAAAGATACTTCCCATAAAATTTTGGGGAACACCCACCATTTCTTCACTACAGCGGTTAAAGTAATCGGGAGTTCCCCTGGTGGGCATTACCCAATTTGGCAAAAACCGTTTGGTGTACTCAACGGTATAGTTTTGAGGGCACTGGTAATAGCTTTCAAAGCTTGGGTTTCGCACCATGTTTTGAGCCGTTGATGGCAAATACCCTAAAAGTATAGCAATGATAAATAGTAAGAATTTAAGTTTCATCCGAAAATAACTTATTAAGTTAAACAGTATCAGCACTTTATTTTCATGTGTGTTTGTGTTTTTACAATATCATGGATGTTTCATATTTTATTTTTTTACCGCAAAGGTCGCAAANNTTTTTTTCATCCGAAAATAACTTATTAAGTTAAACAGTATCAGCACTTTATTTTCATGTGTGTTTGCGTTTTTACAATATCATGGGTGTTTCATTTAGAAACCTGTTTTAGGAACCTTACGCCAGTATATGGCAATTCCAGCGCAAACACGAGTATCGGTTGCATCCTTGAACTCTTTTTTGCTGGCTAATACCGTTATTTCCAAAATAACATTTTTAGTTTTTTCAACAGTGAACCCAACGGTTTCCATGTAATCATCATTGGCATTATCGTAGAAAACCGTTTTATCATCGGCATTAATTATTTTGAACTGCACGGGATAGTAACCTTTTTCAGTGCAAATGCCAATTTTATAATCGTAGCCGCCAAAAAGTACTACCTGGTAGTAAAAGGTTTTTTTGGCCTCAACAAGTCGACTCCGCGATTGACCAAATGCTTTAAAATCGGTAATATTGGGTGGCGTGCATTCCCGGATAGTATGAAAACCTGTGCATTGTGCATTTGCAGCAGTTGCAACCGATAGGGATATGGTAACAAAAAGTAATATTTGCTTTAACATAGCTAAATATTTTGGGTTAAAACTTTAGTAATTCAAATCAATAAGCTTACCACGAATATTGGTAACCATTTTTTTTAGCTCTACCAAATCGGACTGGCTAAGCCTTGATTTATCACCACCTGCAATAGTAAAGTGGTTTTGACTATCGGTAACCACTTTTTCGTCGGTTTGTTTGCTTACTTTTAACTTGAAGAAATCATAGATTGATGATATATCGGAAATCAAATCATCAAATTCAGCCTTGTTACTGTTGTATGCCATAAAGTTTTGGTAATAATTCTCAAAAACAGCGCTTTGCTCAATGACTGTTTCAATGGCTACATGTGAGTTCCCTGTGATTTCAATTGAGTTTACTCCAATGTACATGATTTCAATGGCAGCGCCAATACCAATCATAGATAGCAGTTCCGAATTTCCTGATTCAATGATACTACTGTAAGCATTTTGCGAAAAATCGGTGAAAATAGCATCAAGTGAGTCGGGATTGTTAAGATTCAAATCGAAGCGTTTAAAGTAAGCATCATTTAAAATTGAACCTATTCCTAAATCACCTGAAAGTTCTTGTATTGCTTTTAAGTACTCTGAAGCAAAATTTCGCTGATTGTAAAAATTGGCATAGGCGAAATCGGTAAAATAAACTCCAAGTGAAACAGCTTTATGCTTAACCATAACGGCCTTTTTCTCCAAGCCAATGGGAGCCATATAGTCAGGGGAAAACTTGACCCCTGAGGTGATGACAATTTCAATAACTTCCGATGGCGAAGGCAGCATAATTTCCATAAGTTGCTCAGCAAGGGTATCGGATTCGTGTTCTTCGGTGGCTTCAGGTTGACCTGTTTTACATCCCGAGCAAGAGGCCAAAATTCCTAAAACTAAAGTAAATGGTATCAACAAGTTAATACTAATTCGTTTCATAGGCTACTGATTAGTTAAAGTTTGTAGTATTAAAGAATCTCATGAAGTTTTTTTTACGCAAATGCCAAGATAATGAATTTTTTGGTGATATACAAGAATTTAAATGAGAACGAAAAAGTTTACCGTGTTAATCGGGCGAATAATTTTGGTAATGCATTAAATATAAATAATAAGTAGGCTATAATCAGAATAAATCCCAGAACGACAACGTTAAAATGAAATGTATTGAACCTCCAATTCCCGATTTGTTTGTAAGGTGCAAGGAAATGCGCCCTCCCCCACCTGTTTGCGGGAATTTTAAAAATCGGATCGATTGATTGAATTACTCTGTTTTCAGAAACCTGAAAGGCAACAATATTTTTACGCGATAATGTTAGATCTTCGACACCCTTATTGGTGTGCTGTTGCTTTAGCTTGAGTAAATTATGATACCCTCCCAAGCTATCAATTAGCTGGCTGCTGATTAAATCTTTTTCCCTTAATGCTTTTGAGTACCGCTTCTGTAAATCCAGCTGTATTGCGTTGAGCTGTAGTTCCAATTTTTTAAGGCAAACCGGATTTGAAAGCGAGTCGGAATTCAAATTTAAGTTCAGCTGCGATACCCCATGGGCAATGAGTTCTTTGTACCGTAATTGTTCCTTTTTATCCGACGAGCTATTAAGGTTATGTATAAGCTGAAAAATTTTGGGGATCAGATATTGTGAGTTAATACGGCACTGGCTTTCAACCATATCAACCATAAAGTAGTGCTTTTCGTAATCATTACTCATGAACTGGTAAACCAGCAAAGCCTCCATCCCCCACATGGAAGGCGATACCATTCCAATTACCGGAACATATTCCGGATTTGAGAGGTGATAATTCATACGGTTGAATGGGATTGTAATACCGCTGAATATAATTTGAGGAATTACCAAAAATGGGACAATAAGGTATGCCGCCGAGAGCGATCGGAAAATGGTTGAAACAATTAATCCAACTACGTTACCCAGAAAACCCATAAAAAGCATAATAATCCAGGTTTGAAGAAACATACCCCTCACCTGTAGAATATAGATTGAAATGGCAGTATAAATAAGGGTTTGAATGGCTGTGAGGCTAAAGTAAAACATTACTTTTGAGTTATAGTAAGCTTTTTGGCTTAAAAACAGAAAAGCCTCGCGTTTGTTAACATTGGCATCCTTGATAATACTATCAGATGTAATTATCATTCCCAAAAATAAACAGGCAATTATACTGGTTAAAAAGAAAATGGGGATGTTGTAATTTTCATAGAAAATGTATGTATAGCCACCTGTTTCGTTGGATATTGAATATTTGCTAAAAGCTGCAATTACCAAAGCCAAAAGAGCTGGAATAACAAAAGCAAAGATAAAAAACTCAACGTCGCGCAATTTGGTTAATGTTAAACGTTTGATGAAGATATTCAGCTGACGGATAGGTGAAGCTTTCTCCGATTTGACCTTTGGTAGTGGCAGCTGTAAATTTTCGATTTCCGGTGCAGGAATAAACCTGCTATTCCACTCAATGGGCGATACTTTTCTTACCTCTGTAAGCTGACCATATTCATCTACCTGTTTCTCCTCAATTATATCAAAAATTTCGTCGGACTTAATATTATGGCAGGTACTGCACTCAACCTCATCGGCGTCGATATGACCAGCAAGCAGCTTAAAATGGCGTAAAGCTTCCAAAGGGTTACCAAAATAAACCATGTAACCACCCTGATCCAGAATAAGTATCTTGTCGAAAAGACGGTAAATTTCAGCCGAAGGCTGGTGAATATTGACTACGACCAATCGGCCAGATAGAGCCTGTTCCCTTAAAAGCGACATAACCCTGAGCGAATCGGCAGAAGAAAGGCCTGAAGTAGGCTCATCAACCAGTAATAGCTTTGGCTCACGGATTATCTCACTAACAATATTTAACCTTTTCCTTTGACCACCACTTATATTGCGAGATATAGAGCTGCCAACCCTATGATTACGAATTTGGTAAAGTCCAAATTCGGCTAAACGTGCATTTACCAGCTCTGCTGTTTGTTCGGGCGTAAAATTACCAAGTGCCAGGCGGGCAATATAGTAAAGGTTTTCAAAGACAGTAAGATTTTCAAAAAGGGAATCGTCCTGTGGTACATAACCAATAAGTTTTTGGATGTTTGGCAAATTCTCTGAGTAGCGTACCCCGTTCAACGAAATCGTACCCTGCTTAGGGGTGAACGAGCCATTTAACAAATTGAACAGCGTTGATTTACCAACACCACTTCCGCCCATTATACCAATAATTTCGCCCGATGTAGCGGTTAAGCTGATATTGTGCAATCCAAAGCTGGATTTTGAATATCGAAACTGAATGTTTTTCAGTTTCAGTGTGATCGACTCATATACCGATAACCCTTTGAACTGGCCAATTATTTTGCTGTAGTAAAGCAAAGGTCTGCCATTAAGAGTTAGAACTGAACCGCTTTGAAATAAATATACCGATTTAGGTTGAATGGGCTTAGAGTTTAGCTGTATAGTCTCTTGACCATGGTATTTAAAAAAAATGGATTCAGCTTGTGGAAAGTAAACAAATATGAAGTAACCCTTCAGGTTACTTTGCTCAATAAAATGAAATCCGTTAAGATTAGGATTATAAGAGCTTACAATTAAAATATTTGAACGGTCAACGGTATCGTATAGCTTACCGGAAACAAAGTTGGTGCAAAGGCCATAAGCTTCAGCTGGGATTCGGAGATACCCGGAAATACTTTTTATTAAACCGGAAAGATTATTTGAATGGGAAAGTAAAATGGCATTTTTTTGGGCAAACAGGCCGAATTCCAACAGATTGATAAGTAATATCAGGCGATGCTGAATGGAGCTGTTTTTATTGAGGTTCAGGCATATTCTTTCAATATCTATTTCCTTTCGGCTGTTCCGGTATTGTCGTATTACTTCCTTGAGCTCATTCTTTTCGAGTTTTCCCACTTTAGAGTTGACCAACCGGGTGAAAAGTATTTCGGTATATATTTCGGTAAGCCGTTGAAGGTTTGTGTCGCCCTGAAGGGCGATATGGGCCAAAAGGGTTACCTGCGATTTTACTAATAGCTCATTCATAAGTAATTAGCATGATTTTCCAATAGTTAGTACTGACTTCCCATCGGCTTTATCAACGGATAAAAAAATTTTGAAGGCACTAAACGTATTTTGCAACAGAATTATATCAATATCGTTTGACCATGAATTAGATGGCTGTTGAAATTTATCGGCAAAAAAACCATTATCCTCAGCAGAAATTTGAATTTGTTCCGGCACGTAGGAAACATTTATTGTTGAGCCATTTTCAAGTACTCCCATGAATTGCTCAAAAATAATCATAACCGACTGATATACAAGGTCTTTATTTGCATATACCACTACTGGCGGTATATTAAAATCAACATGAATTTGAATATTAAAAAAATTGATAAAATCGTTCAGTTCAAGAATGGCATGTTTGGCTAAATCGGATAAATCGCAACTTTCGGTAGTTAGGTTTATATCCGGGTTAAGGAGGTCGGCCATTAGCTGAGCTCGAAGCGAAAACTTTTCGAATCTGATTGTGCTCAAGTCCAGAATATGAATAGTTTCGATTAAAGCAGGGTCGTTGGACATCGACCTAAGCAGCTGAATTGGCCCTGTAATGCCATTCAAGAGCGTTCGCGATTCAAAACCGACTTGTCGCAAAAGCTCAGCATCCAATAAATTAGTGTTATGGTTCATGGCTAACAATTGTTAGCCTAAGTTAATCAAAAAATCGTAGAATGTTACTATTTCGCTCCCAGTTTACCCTCATTCTTAGCTAAAATAGTAGCAATCATGGCATCGCCAGTTACATTTACTGTGGTACGAAGCATGTCGAGTGGCCTATCGATGGCAAGTATTAGCGCTAAGCCTTCGGTAGGTAAGCCCACCGAGTTCAAAACAATTATAAGCATCACAATGCCGGCACCCGGCACACCTGCCGAGCCAATAGAAGCCAGCGTGGCAGTAATTAGTATGGTAAGCATCTGGACAAAGGTTAGCTCAATCCCAAAAACATCGGCAATAAAAACGGTAGCTACAGCCTGGTAAAGGCTGGTTCCATCCATGTTAATAGTTACACCCACAGGAAGTACAAAACTCGATATTTCGTTAGGCACCTTTAGCTCTTTTTCAACCTGCTCCATGGTTACGGGCAATGTAGCAGCACTTGAACTTGTTGAAAAGGCTACCAGCTGGGCAGGGAATATTGCCTTATAGAACTTTTTAAATGAAATTTTTGCATATATCCATAGAAATGATGGGTATATGACTGCGACCATTAAGATTAGGCCAAGTATAACGGTTAAGGCATACAATCCTAACGATGCCAGGAGTTGAACTGATGAGCTTAAATCGGTTCCAACGAAATCGACTAATAGAGAGACCATTAGGGCAAACACCCCGAACGGGGCAAACTTCATTACAAAATCCACAATTTTAAGGATAACTTCGTTTAACCCCGAGACAAAATCCTTTACAATAGTCACCTTTGAGTTAGGAACCAGAATTAATGCAACGCCAAAAAGAATGGCAAAGAAAATTACCTGGAGCATCGAGGTGTTACTTGAGGCTGCGCTCACGATGTTTTCGGGGACAATATCGACAAGGAATTGAAGGGGCGATTGTTGTGTAATGCTTTCGGCAGCCTGCTGTCGCTGGGCCAAATCAAGGGAATACTTCTGGAACAACTCCACCCGTTTTGCTTCGTTTACAAATTTTCCGGGACGAATTGCACTCACAAGAGTCAATCCAACGGTAACAGCAATAAGTGTTGTTACAATGTAAAACGTGATGGTTTTTACCCCAAGTTTCGACAATCGGCTTACATCGCTGAGCCCGCTGATACCGCTAACCAACGAAGCAAAAATTAGGGGCATGGCCAATAGCTTAAGCAGATTGAGAAAAATGGTTCCAAAGGGTTTAACGTAATCGGTAGCCAATTGCTGAGCACCCAGTAAAATGGCTAAAAATCCAAAAATAAGGCCAAGAGCCATTCCTATAAGTATCTTGGCGTAAAGAGGGATTTTGCGAAGCATGGTTAAAGTTGAAAGTTAAAAGTTAGAAGTTAAAAGTTAAAGGATAAAGGTTAAGGTTCAAAGTTCAAGGTTCAAGGTTTAAAATCATGTTAAAAGTTAGAAGTTAGAAGTTAAAGGTTAAAGGTTAAAGGATAAAGGATAAGGTTTAAAGTTCAGGGTTCAATATTTCAATATTTCAATATTTTAATATTTCAATATTTCAATATTCTAACTTCTTAATTCTAAATTCTAACTTCTAACTTCTAAATTCTAAATTCTAACTTCTAACTTCTAAATTCTAAATTCTAAATTCCTGTTTTACTATCAACCATCAACCATCAACTATCAACCATCAACTATTCTTCCGAACAACGAACAATGAACAACCATTTACCATCAAGGTGGTGTAAGTTTTAAAAAGCTAAAGGGGATCTACTGTGCCCTTGAATTCACCGGTGAAGTGTACTAAATCGGCAGTTTGGAGGTCGATTTTATAGCTCATCAGTCTTCCAAGGTTTAGCACGTCGAAGGTGCCAGCATTTATGATATATACCTTTCCGGTATCCTGATCAAAATTGTAGTTATAGTAGATTTTACACGAATCGACTGAGAAAGAATCTTTTTGGGAAAAAATATCGATGGTGTAAAGGCCATTCTTTATCTCAGCAGGATTTTCGGAGTAGAAGTATGCACCTATAAGGGCTCCAGTTCCGATAAACGTACCTGCATCGGTGCTGTAGCTGACTCCTTCGCCGAGCAGGGCAACTACAAAAGGAGTAGTTCCTGTTTCCAGAGCATCGCTATACTTATAGCTGTATCCCCTGTATAGCGTTAGCTGTCCATCGTTGAATTTAATAACATTAAGGGTTTCATCATCATTATCGCTTTTACAGCCAGCTGCAAGAGCTATAACCGTAAAAACCATTCCTATAATTTTACCTTTCATATCGATGAATTTTAAGGTGGATTAAAATATTACTGCTAAAATAGGGAAAAATACCAACAAAAATAAAAAAGGGATGAATAAATCACCCCTTAAGATTTTGAAGATTAGACAAGCTATTAATGGTTGTGCTCTNNAAAACCTTACCGGTAAAGTAAAGGTCTTTGCCAGCTAATGGGTGATTGAAATCCATAACAACGGAGCTATCGGTAACCTCTACAACAGTACCATCGAGGGCGTTACCATCGGAATCGCGCATGGGTAGGCGGTTACCAAGAACAAGCAGGTCGTCCTGAAGTTCTCCATCAATAACAAAAATTTCCTTGGGTAGCTCTACCATGGCTTGCTCGTTAACATCGCCGTAACCATCTTTGCTTGGAATCATAAATTCAAAGGAATCGCCCTCGGTCAGATCTTTTATGTTATCCTCGAAAAGAGGCAATAGCTGACCATACCCATAGAGAAATTCAAGAGGGTTATCTGCCTGAGCAGCATCAATCAAATCGCCATCAACCTTCAGCTCATAGCTAATTGATATAACTTTGTCTTTTGAAATGTTCATGAAAATTGGTTTAAAATATTAATCCATCAAAGAAACTATATTCTTTTGGCATAAACAAGTAACTAAAGTTAATTGTTTGTAAAATGGTTTCAGATTTTTTCAATTGAAAGGTAAACAAAAAAACTGAAATGATGTTGTTTATTAAAATTAAAGTTACATATTTGTACTGTTTTAAACAATCAATTTATTCACCAATTATTTTTTAAGTAACATGAAAGGTAAAGTAAAATGGTTTGATGCAGCAAAAGGCTATGGCTTCATTCAAACCGAAGAAGGTAACGATGTATTCGTTCACTACACAGGAATTGTACGAGAAGGCTTCAAGCGTCTGGATGAAGGCCAGGCGGTAAGTTTCGAGATTTCTGAAGGCAAACGTGGCCCACAGGCCACAAATGTAGTTGTGTTAGAATAATAATTATTCCTAACATAATAGAAGGAAAGGCCTCGGTAGCGAGGCTTTTCTGTTATCAGAATGTGATTGAAAATCGAAGAATTGGATTAGAGGTGTAGGGTGAGTAACGATTATCGGTTAAGTCCCAGAGGATAAGAAAATTAACTGCTGCCCTATCGCCTATACGTTGTCGCCACCCTCCACCAACCATGTACATCCAAATCCAGCCTTTACCCTTTGGTGAGGTTATATCAAAAAACTGACGGTCGAGGTAAAGATTTTCAAATTCACCATGAATCACTAACCCACCACGCAGCTTAATGCCGAATGTTTCGTTGAAATCGGGGATAGGTAAAATTTCTGTAAAACCTGAATAGCCCCAAATGGTTGTAGTTACTGGTTCTAAACTTGTACTCAATGGGTCGAGGTTAAAGCGTTCGCGGCGGTACGTATAGCGCCCTCCTATTCCTATGGTCCATTGCGGTAAAACCCAAATGCCACCCTGAGGTAAAATATCTATCTGGGTAATACGGTTTCCTATGACAAGGCCGATACTTCCTCCAAAGTATATCCTATCGGAAAATCGTTGAAAATCACCATGCTTACGCTGGGAAAAGGCATGAGTACCTGTAGCCAAAATGAGTAGTAAAAGGGTTAACCTTTTAGCCATAAAACAACCAAATTACATTTTATGTTGAACACAATATTAATCAAATATGTTTAATTTACTACCACTAAAACTGTTAAAAACTACTGCAATGAACATTGTAATTACAGGCGCATCGCAAGGTATTGGGTATGCAACTGCTGTTGAATTGGCAAAAAATGGGAGTCATACCATTATATGTATATCGCGAGATGAGACAAAGTTGAAATACTTACAGGATGAAATAGAACGATTAAGTTCAAACACAACTATAATACCCATGCCCTTTGATCTATTAAAACTTACGAACACATCCGATGAACCGGCTGCCAGTATATCAAAATTGATTGGGAAAGTTGATATACTAATAAATAATGCGGGTTTGCTTCATGTAAAATCGTTCATAGATCTTACCCCTAATGAAATACAAAGCATGGTAATGGTAAACTACCTTGCACCCACATTGCTAATCCGACAAATGCTGCCATATATGAATAAAGGTAGCCACGTAGTAAATATTAGCAGCATGGGAGGTTTTCAGGGAAGCACTAAATTCCCCGGACTTTCGGTTTACGCCTCATCGAAAGCAGCATTAGCCTCGCTTACTGAGAATTTGGCTGAGGAATATAAAGATTTAGGAATTTCATTTAACTGCTTAGCCCTTGGAGCCACCGATACCGAGATGTTCCACCAAGCATTTCCGGGTTTCAATGCATCACAAAGCGCTAAAGGAATGGCTAATTTTATAGCATACTTTGCAATTAACGGGAATAAATTTTTCAATGGGAAAATACTACCGGTAAGCTTGAGTACGCCATAACGAAGGTAGAAATTAGAAATTAGAAGGTAGAAGTTAGTCCCTCAATATCGGGTAATATAGCCCCAAAAAAATAGTTGGAAGTTAGAGTTGTTCGTTGCTCGTTGTTCGGAAAAATAGTTGATAGTTGATAGTTGATGGTTGATGGTTGATGGTAAAACGAAGGCGTTTTGAATCTGGCTTGTGGATTGTGGAATCTGAAATCTAAAATCTGAAATTTTGAATCTCAGAACTCCTTACCTATCGTAGTTTAATCTGTCGCAAATTTATAAAGTATAACAACGGGTGTCAACCCGTTGTCATGATGGAATAAACCCATGCAAAAGCCCCGAAGGGGCGATAAGAGTATAACAACGGGCGAAAGCCCATTGTCACGCAGTAAACCCCTACAAAAGCCCCGAAGGGGCGACAGTATTAATCCCACAAGTACCTCTCATCGCATTCAATTCCATGTTCACTAAGCAATTGCCTGATTTCATCTTCCCATGATACTTTTGTATGATGTTGCTGTTGATTATGAATATATTTCCCCGTCCGACAGAGGCTTTTGGGTTGGGTGTATGTTAGCGAAACGTACTTGGCTCTTGTGTATGCCATCAGGTTATGGATTTGTGTCGTCCCTTCGGGACTTTTGTAAGGTTTTTTGTTTTTATTGCCCACGACAATAGTCGTGGGTTATACTCTTCAGTCCCTTCGGGACTTTATTTACAATCCAATCACAATATTATTGAAATTTTACCTGTAAGGTGAGATATTTTACCCTTATATTCGTACTTTTGAAGAAA